>CAYMXM010000130.1:0-10755 GCA_964394065.1 uncultured Pirellula sp.
ACTTCTACCCCTCACCCCCGGCCCCTCTCCCCTAAAAGGGGCGAGGGGAGCAGAAATATAAAGCGCGACGCGTGCCAAGACTAAAAACACGGAAGTTATTTCGGGACAGTTCCTAAGTCGAAAATTCGATGGTGCCAACTACGCTTCTGGTGTGTTACGTGGTCGCTTTGGGGGCAAAGGTAAGTGCGATGGAAAAGATGGTTGGTATGCGATCCGGATCTGAGATGGATGCGGCGACCACTTCACACACCCTACAGCTGGCGTAGCATGTTGTTAGGGGCTTTGATTGGAAGCGTTGTTTAACGGAATGAATTCCGTTCTACGTTGGCCGCACTTGCTGCGGCTTTCTTTTATTCCGATTTTTTTGATTGCAACGGTTGACAGCAACACCAAACCTTCTATCCTCGTTTTACGTGAGACAAAGTCTCATTTACCGTTCTACGGTCGCTAGCCAGCTATCAAATCCCGCCAGCCATGTCGATCTTGAATCCCCCCTCTTTTAGGGTTGATCTCGATGTTCGCTGGCATAAATGCCTGGATTGTTCTCTTCTTTGGCCGCTATGGCTTAGCGAGTGCTAGCCGTACTTTCGTTTGCTTCTCGAAGGTACTCCAGTTCGCCCCAGCTAATTCTCTAGCAACTTGTTCTGTCTGGTCAGGAGTTCTCGCGTCCGACCTTAGATATCCATTCCTTTGGAGCAATTCGTGTTGTAACCCATTTCGTTTCTTCCGATGGGAAACGAATCATCGGTTTTTATCAGTACCGTAACTTTGATCAAAGACAAACATCTATGAAAAACATATTCCAACTCAGGCGTTCGCGATCCAGACTGCTGGCGTTTGCCATTGTGAGTTCATTCGTGCATTTCGTTGCAGGTTCTGCAGATGCTCAGGTTGTCATCGACCTTGGAGGTCCTGCGACCGGGTATTTGGCGGTTTCGAACATGAAGAACTCTACCACTGATATTGATCCAGATGGTACTCCAGGAGGGATTCTTGGGAGTAATGGTCTTCCTCAGTATCCCTATTACGTAATCCCAGCAGGACAGACAAATCCTGGCAGATTTTCGTCGATTATAGCCTCCCCTCAATTTGCTGGGGCGGATTATTCGCCGCTATACGCCTATGGTGGTGTTCAGCCAGGAGACGTGCAGGTCATGAATCAAACCATAACGGATTCGAATTATAGCACGCTGAGTGCTGGCGTTATCAAATTCGACAATTCGCATCTGACTGGAAGTGGGACAGAAAAGATTAGCGTCAGCAATCTGACTTTTGATCTAAACACCTATGAATGGGATGGCTATACCGCGAACGGATGGAACACCGGTACTGGCAACATCAAGATCTCTTCCTTTTCTCCGGTTTACACGGATTACAACTATGGAGGCGGTGCAGGAAATGCGGCAGGATTCTACGACATTACCCTTTCCAATATCACTGGCGAAGGTCTTACGTTTGTGGATGGGGCGCTCACCGCAATGGATATTGATGCCGACCTTTCCATCGTCATGCGAATTGGGAATTTCCCCTTGGCCGGTTCTCTCCCGTTTGAGGGGAAATTTACCGCAAACGGAATGAACTACCTTTTTGAACTAGACGATTTCAATAGCGTTGCAGTTTTCAGTGATGTCCACATGGTCATGAATCGTGCTGGAACCGCCTCGCTCAGCGCAGTTCCCGAACCAGGGTCGCTTGCCCTCTTATCCCTAAGCTGTGTCGGTGCCGCTTGGTACCGTCGACGCAAGAGGGTGCGTATCTAGGTTTCTAAACACATAACTCGCTTTTGTTTTCATTGACTTGAGATTTACATCATGAGAAATATAGACCTTATCAAGCGAATCAAACGCCTTCGCTTTCGTTTCCTTCTGCTCGCCGCTCTAGGAGTTCCCTTCGGAATGGTCGCGCGTGCCGAGAACATCATCGACGCGAATACGGTGCAGGATGGTGGGACTTTCGCAAACGGAACCGTTACCAATAACCCCTTGATCATTTCGGGTGAAGCGAACCCAACGCTGAACCTTAAAAATGGAGCGACTACAGCCCCGGTGAATGCTGCTGGTGCGGTGCGAGGGATGGTTGTCGGCACAGGCGGGAACTCTGGAAAGCTTTTGATCGAAGGAGGGAGCACGTTCAATAACAACGGACCTCCCTCGCAATCAGCTGGTACATTTGATGGCGTTCCGATCGCGCGCGGCAACTCCTATCTAGGGCTAGTCGCCGGAAGTACCGGAGAGGTTACGGTCACCGGTGCAGGATCGACATTTATCAATACGGCGAGTGCGGGTTCCAATACCAATGCCAATTTGCATGTCGGCTACGGCGGCATTGGAAAATTGACTATTTTGAATGGAGGAACCGCTTCCAACTTCGCAGCCTTCGTTGGCGAGCTTGCCGGCGCTTCCGGCGAGGTGATTGTCTCCGGAGCAGGATCCACCTGGGCAAACGGAGGGAGCTTGAACATAGGTGACGGCGGAACAGGGAAACTCACCATCTCCAATGGCGGTGTTGTCACGAGCGTCGTCTCAAGCGGTAGCACTTCTATAGGCAACGCGGCTGGTTCCTCCGGAGAAGTGATCGTTACGGGCCTCGGTTCGTCCTGGACGCCGAGTAATGGATTTTCCGTCGGTAACAGCGGTAACGGGAAGTTGACCGTAACGGATGGCGCCCAAGTCATTGGTGGATATGCAGCAGCCTTCAGAATTGGAAATGCAGCTGGCTCTGTCGGCGAAGCGACGGTCTCGGGGGCAGGTTCGACCTGGACTGGTTCGTTGGGCGTCGGTTATGGCGGCAGCGGCAAATTGACCGTCGAAGCCGGCGGTGCCTTCACTGGCGACGGCTATCTTTACCTGGGCTACAGTGCCGGTTCCGACGCAGAAGTCTTGGTTACAGGCAATGGTTCTCTGCTGAGCAGCGGCACACAGGTCACTATCGGTCGTAGCGGTATAGGCAAACTGAGCATTACGGAAGGTGGGGTCGCGAACGCCACGAGTACGACCGTTCTCCAGTACATCGGCCAACTCGCCGGTAGCAGCGGGGAAGTTCTAGTCTCCGGTACTGGTTCGTCCTGGAACGTGGCGAGTGAACTCGTTGTCGGTAATCTTGGGACCGGGAAGCTGACGGTGGCTGACGGGGGACTCGTCGCCGTACGAACCCTCATTGCCTCGTCGGGTGATTTGTTCGGAAATGGTACGATTTCGGCGAAAGGGGCCGTTCTCGACGGAGTGAACCTCCTGTTCGACGCGACGCATGGCCTCACTCAATCGATTTCTCTTAGTTCAGGGGGAACGCTCAACCTGAACGTCGACGGGACTGGCTATCTCGGGGCTGGTCATAAAGGAACCGGCTCGATGACCATCGCCGATGGCATCACAGCCGCTTCGACACAAGGCCACCTTGGTTACCAAGTGGGTTCCAATGGTACAGCAACTGTCACCGGCAATGGCTCGGCCTGGAACAATAGCGATGCGTTGTACGTCGGCAATGCGGGGACCGGAACGTTGAACGTCACGGCGGGCGGAGCAGTTTCCAATACGATCGGTTACATTGGAAACAGCACTGGTTCTAGCGGCGCCGTTGTGGTCGACGGAAATGGTTCCACCTGGACGAATAGCGCAGAACTATACGTTGGCAACAACGGAACCGGATCGCTCACGGTGCAAAATGGCGGGAGCGTTTCGGCTCGCACCCTGTTTGCCTCATTAAGTGACCTTCACGGGAACGGCACGATCTCCGCCAACGGAGCGGTTCTCGACGCCAATCTGCAACTCGATGCCACTCATGGTGTGAACCAGACGGTGGCGTTCGGCTCAGGTGGTTCTCTCAATCTGAACGTCGACGGGACCGGTTATCTTGGGGCTGGTAATAAAGGAACCGGCACGCTGACTATTGCAGAAGGAGTCACGGCGACTTCCACACAAGGCATTGTCGGTAATCTCGCTGGCTCCAACGGTACGGCGACCGTCACCGGCGCTGGTTCGAAATGGACGAATGCCGGCTCGTTGGTCGTCGGTAATTTTGGTGCTGGCAAACTGGAAATCACGAACGGTGGAACCGTTTCGAACACCACCGCCAATCTTGGCGCACGCTCCGGTTCCAGCGGCGAAGCGTTGGTCTCTGGCACTGGTTCGACCTGGGCCACCAGCGGGCAACTAACGGTCGGCGGTGGCAGTGGCGGTACCGCTACCGCATCCGGGAAGCTCTCGGTCGAGGCCGGAGGAACGGTGACGAACGCCGATGGCGTGGTCGGCGGCAGTGGGGGCAGAGGCGAAGTATTGGTCACTGGGACTGGCTCCACTTGGGCCAACAGCGGGATGCTAACGATCGGTTCTACTGGCGGTTCGGGGACACTAACAATCGCCGCTGGCGGTAGCGTCGTCAATACTGAGAGCCGGGTCAGTACCCTTAGCAGCAGTATCGGTCAAGTCCTTGTCACCGGCGCTGATTCGACCTGGACCAACAGCGGCCCACTCACCATCGGCTACGCAGGTCCAGGAACGATGACGATTGAGAACGGCGCAACGGTCACCAATACGACCGGCACCATCGCCCGGGGTACGAATGTGGTTGCCGACGTCTTGGTTAGGGGCGCTGGCTCCACCTGGAGGAATACCGACAATCTCATCCTCGGGGGGCAGAGCCTGACATCGCAAGGTTCGAACAACACCGCCACATTGACGGTAGCGGACGGCGGGACGGTGGAGGTCGGCGGCACGCTGAAGACCTTCACCGGCGATACGGTGAACCTGCAATCGGGTGGAACGATCAAGACGAACCATTACCTCATCTCCAACACCAATGGTCATGCTGGTAGTCTCAACTGGACCGGTGGAACTCTTTCGATTACCGGGAACCTCTCGATTGGCCCGACGACCAGTAATCTGCTGACCGTGCCTGAGTTGGGCAAGCTCACAGGAACCGGAACCGTGGCCGGAGCCGTGGATGCGGCGGGAACTATAACGATTCCAGGAAGCGTGACAAACGCCGGTATCGTCGCTCCCGGCAACTCGCCAGGTACCATGACAATCTCCGGCAACTACACTCAGCTTGACACAGGTATTCTGGAAATCGAACTGGGGGGGCTAACGGCAGGAACTCTTTACGATCAATTGGTCGTCTCTGGGAACGCGGCTCTGAATGGCTCCCTTGTGGTCAGCCTGCTCGATGGCTTTACGTTGGAGGATGGTCAGATCTTTACGATCTTGACTGCCAGCAACATAACCGGACAGTTTGCTGGACTGAATGACCGTGCGATCGTGGATACCTTCGGAGGATTCGACTTGGTCGTCAACTACAGCGCTACGAGCGTGCAGCTTTCAGCCATCTCTGCCGTGCCAGAACCCACCTCTTTGGCGCTGGTCGCGACGGTAATGGCGGGTGCGGTTGGATACCGACGTAGACGCAAAAAGGTAAATGAAGTCTTAGAAGAGACCGATGGAGAAAAACGTACCAATCCTCTTTAACGACGGAGCAGCTTATGAGCGTTCCATGGGGGAGTGGAGCCAGATTGTCGGGGAGAAATTTCTCGACTGGCTAGCTCCTCCACCGGGACTTCGTTGGCTTGATGTCGGCTGTGGCAACGGGGCGTTCACCGAGAGAATTGTTCAGAAGTCCGCGCCCGCGTTGGTTTGGGGAATCGACATCTCTGAGGAGCAGATTGCTTACGCCCGTTCTCGCCCGACATTGCGCCATGCCGTGTTTCTCCAGGGGGATGCGATGTCACTTCCATTCCCCGGTAATACGTTCGATGCTGCTGTTATGCCGCTGGTTATTTTCTTCCTCTCCGATCCGATTCAAGGAGTTGCGGAGATGGTGCGAGTCGTTGCTCCAGGAGGGATCGTTGCGGCGTATGTGTGGGACATGCAGGCTGGCGGCTTTCCCTACGAGATGCTCCGGCAAGAACTTCTCGATATGGGAGGTAATCCTCCGACCCCTCCAAGCCAACACATCTCCGACCTCAACGCTCTACACGGTTTGTGGATCGAAGCGGGATTGAGTGAAGTCGCGACAATAACGATCACAGCGGAAAGGGCGTTCGAGAATTTTGAAAGCTATTGGGATGCTGTTCTCTTGAGCGGAGGCCTCGGTAATACGATGGCATCGATGCAGAAAAAGGAACTGGCGGATCTTCAATCGCGAGTGCAATCGCGTTTGCACGTGGACGACACTGGCAGAATATTATGTCGCGCTCGAGCCAACGCTATCAAGGGATTGGCCTTAGGCCAATAAAGGTGACGCGCGAAGCGTTCTCCCATCACAACCCGACGCGTTAGCGAGGGGCTGGGGGCTCATTTGCTGAGTTGAAAATGGCTCGAGCACCAGGGCTATTGGTCGAGGGCTGGGTCAATGCTAAAGATGGCAATTCATTCGCTCTGCATCACGCCTATCGGGCAGATCTAGCAGTGCGGTTTGCATCTGACGTCGCAAATGATCGAACTAGCTTATCATCAGCGGCAAACAGCAATGCGGAGTTATTCGAGATCCCTCAAGAGTATCGCGTAGCTGACTTCGATTTAACGAAAGTCGATAATGATTGGCTAACGCTTCTTTCCAAAAACTTTAATGTCTCCACATCTCAGCATGCCAAAGATGCAGTTATTCGCGGTGGCCATCATCAAATCACACCGACCGAGCATATGTTCGTTGCTGGCCTTATCCCGAACGCTGTGCTCATTGGCGATCCCAAGAAACATTCGGCAAATTCCGTGCGGTTTTCGAGTAAACCTGCCCCTCTAAATCCAGCAGATTTTACCACCGTAACCTACTGGCGGGTACGTGTACAAAACAGTCCGAGCGACCCGACTCGTGGTGGAGGGCTGACTGGTGAGTATTGGGTTAATGCGCAAACCGGAGAAGTAGAAACGATCTACACTCGGATCGATGAGGCAACACGAGAAGTGGAATTCTAACTAACGCCGAACACATCACTTCGCAAAATAAATCGCACCGACCGTTAATGCGAACAAGATGATTCCTCCTGCACTGATCGCGAGTCCAATGCGTCTCTGTTGCTTCAGCTGCCACCACATGAATAGCCCCGAGATTCCCCAGAAGACAAGGGATAAAGACATCACGTCGACCCAAAACGCCCATAGGGACTGAACGAAACTCCCGGCTGAGTAGCTATGAGATCGATGTAACCCCAAGAGGAATTGCCGCGTGTCCACCAAGGGGGACTTACTACTTTCTCGTCCAGTCAGCGTTCCCGTTTGAATCTGGTAGTCGGCGACCCAATCCTTGTCGTCCACCTGCACTTGGAAACGCAATGTCGAACCCGTCGCAAGAACGATGGTGTCGACTTCCACTCCTTTCTCTTGTAAGGCGATCGGCAATGTATTCCGAATACGGTCCCCAAGGGAGTTTGGTATTCGAAGCCCGCGCATCTCAAAAGGAGCCGCTTGGACCTCGTCATCGGTTTCACTGAGGAGTACTGAAGCGGAATTGGAATGAACATCGTAATAAGAAACGTAGTTCTTCCCAGGACCTCGCGCTCGAAGGGAGAGGGTTCCCGTCAGATAGGTTGGTGCGACATCCTGATTCAATACAACCTTTCCTGACGAAGGTTCTGACTCGGATCGCTTCTGATTCACCGCAGCGATGATCGCTTGGGCATCTTCCCAAGGGTCATTTCCCTTCTCAAGGGGCGTTCCAACGAAGTCCTCCTGCTGGAGGTGAAGCGTCGCGTGCCTCGTCAAGAGAAGGGGATGATTGAACAGCAACGCGGTAACCCCATAGAGAAGTGCCCACGGAAAGAGGAGAACTCCAGAATAGAGGTGCAGGCGACGCGTCATCATCATCGCCTGCGATTTAATACTTCTCGGCTTCGCGTTCAAGGCGTCCTCTACTCTCCTTTTTTGAGTTCAAGTACGAGCGTAGACCAGTGATGAACGCGCTCGTAGCTCACTCCATCCAACTCTCCTTTTTGCTCTTCTGCGATCTTGACCCGAATTCCGTAAAGGCCGCTCGCCTCGATGGGAATCTCGCATTCCCCTTGCGCGTCGGTCTTGATTGCCGGGATCTTTCCTTCAGGAATCAAGAAACTGCACTCGGCGTCTGCAACTGGCTTCCCATCGCTAAGAACTCGGAAGCGAAACGCCTTTTCAGCGCTGATCGGCTGAATTGAAAGCTTTCCGTCAACAGCCAGGACTTCGGTGGGGAGCGCCTTGAAGTCTCCCAGGATGATTTCGGAGTAGTAGTAAAGACGATTCGGAACATTCCCGGAATGACGTCCCGAACTGACGCCATAATCGGTGGCGCCACGAATCACAGATGGGGTACGACTCGCGGTTGCCTTGAGTTGATGTGCCCCCTTCGACCACTCCAGCGTGTTCGCATCATCCACCGTGGACTGTTGCTTGAGGGAAGTTTTCGAGATCTTGTCGATCGAAACGTTGGTGTCCGGTTTGAGATAGTCGGTGAATACGACTTGCACTTCGTTTCCTGCCTCACCAGGGAGGATGTAGACGAAGTGAGCTTGGCAGGTGACTGCCGAGAAAGATGCGGCGATAGCCGCGAGAGCAATTCGTTTTAGATAGTTCATAGTGTAGTTTTCCTTGTGTAATTGTCCTGAAATAACTTCTCGATTTGGAGTGGAGGCGTTTGAGAGAGTGTGTGGTCGTCTCACCGATGTTGGTTTGGGTTAATAGGCATGTTTAGCGCTCTCCTGTTGGCCTCCGTCTGGACGGGGGCTCGTCCCCCTCCGAACGCCGCTTTGGCGTCCTAGCAAACGCCACCCCTCACCCCCAGCCCCTCTCCCCGAAGCGGGGCGAGGGGAGCGGAAACATAAAGCGCGGGGCGTGCCGAGACTAAAAAACGGAAGTTATTTCAGGACAGCTTCTTGTGTGAATAGAACCGCTATCAATTGTTAGAAATCTGTGACTACTTCGCCACCGCTTCGTGTCGCCAGCCCACGCCACAACGGCAATGCTATTCCATCGCTAACCGATCGAACCGAGCCGTCTCCAAGCACGACGTTCACAAGCCCGGTGTGTTGACTGGAGGCTTTAAACCATCCCTGACCGTGCGCTGTGCAATCGGGAACCTTAGCGTTCGGCGGGTGATACGCATTAAAAGTTGTCTGAGGCGCTTGTCCCCAAATCCAAGCAATCGATCGAGAGCCGAGCCAGCTTGTGGCAGCTGCACAGATCGCATCATTGAAGTGAGGGTTGGTTCCTGGCTGACCTGAAATGAGCCTTATCGACGAAGTTACCGAGCTAGCGTACCGCTCTACATTCTTTGGAAGAGTCCCTGACGCGTTGGCACCAGCTCCTCGCAACGACTCCGCCATGAAAAGAGTGTTGGATAGGCCATCCGATACCGCACCGATTTTGAGATCTGCGGAGTTCCAAAAGACGCCGTCCGTTGGATATCGGAGATCGGTGTAAACTCCAAGTCCCGTTCCTGAATTTGCGACATAGTTCGTGCCAGCAAACTCTGCCGAGTTGTAGTTCGTGCAGATCACCGGTTGCGGTTCGCTCGGACAGACAAAGAACGGCACCACAGTGCGCGCTGCGGGAGCTTGCACCGGGTTAAGTGTTGAAACACCCGAGAAAAAGAAGAGAGGCTCACGTGGATCGACCAAGTTCAACAGATTGGATTGTTCCAGGTAGGGGAGCAATCGAGCGTGAACGGAAAAGAAGTAGGGATTCGCGCCGATCGCTGGAATTTTCTTGATCGCACTCTCGTAGTTATGAATCGCCAACCCGAGCTGCTTGAGATGGTTTTGACATTGCATTCTCCTGGCAGCTTCTCTCGCTGCCTGAACGGCCGGTAAGAGGAGTCCGACCAGAATGCCGATAATCGCGATGACTACCAGCAGTTCCACGAGCGTGAACGCTCGTCTCCTTATGCGTCGCATGGTATTTGCTTTCTAGTGTTTTTAATCCGTGTATTGCAAGGCGTGTAACCTTGGCTACAATTGCGTGTACAGAAAACGTACCCTGTGCTACATTTGTGTCAAGTAACGAAGTTTTGAAAAGGATCGAATCGATATGGCATCCATCTTGTCCTTCCTATTGCGATTCCTGGAGGCGGGAATCGCGGCGTCGGTTTATGTACTCTTGGGTTTGCTTCTCGCAGGCTTCATGAGGATCTTTATCGGCTCAACGAGTCAGCGCGCAGATCCTTCGACAACGCATCGGAGCGCTGCAACTGATTCTGACTGGCGGAAGTGGCGCCGAGGAAGTTGAGGGCCTACTGGCCGAATGCAACGCAGCCCACAGTCAATGCCGAGACGTGTTTGAGGGGAAACCACTCGTTTTGCATAGCGAAGAGGCAGAGATGCCAGACAAGGTCATGGACCAAGAGGAGGAAGAATTGTATCTCCAGCCGGGAGGTATCTACACAGAGGCAGATATCGAGGCGAACGGGCGACAGACCGTATCTCAGAAATACGCAGGGTTCCGGTCAGCGCACGATATGAACCCACCTGTCGGGGCAACGATCTGCCCCATCACCGATACGAAGGCCAACCCGAAATGCACTTGGATAGTAAACGGAAAAACCTATTCGTTTTGTTGCCCACCCTGCATCGATGAATTCGTCCGCTGGGCCAAAGAAACGCCAGAAGTCATTCTCGCCCCCGAAGAGTACGTTCGGAGGGAGTAACCTACACCAGTTTGGGTGGGCTTTGCCTCGGTACCACAAACGAAGCTATTAAGGAACTGTCCCGAAATAACTTCCGTGTTTTTAGTCATGGCACACGCCGCGCTTTATATCTCTGCTCCCCTCGCCCCGCTTCGGGGAGAGGGGCCGGGGGTG
>CAYMXM010000131.1:0-6351 GCA_964394065.1 uncultured Pirellula sp.
CAGTTTCTTTCTCTGCGCCCCTGCGACGCCCGCAACAGTGTGTTCATTGGAATGGAGAGGAACTCGGCCATTGTTTCTCGCACTCCTACCCCTCACCCCCAGCCCCTCTCCCCGAAGCGGGGCGAGGGGAGCAGATTCTTAATGCGCTGCGCGTGCTAGGACGCCAAAGCGGCGTCCGACGGGGACGAGCCCCGGTCGGACGAAAGAGCATCCAGAGGAATAAAAACGGACACTCAAAAAACTATCTCAACACCAATTCGTTAGACACCTCTCCTAGGCTCCTTAGGCCCTTAGCCTTAAGTCTTTAACCTTTATATCCGTGTGATCCGTGGTTAACTCACTCCCGGATCACACTCTACTCTGCATGAAGCTATCCAGCACACTCAGCTCTTAACCGAATCTCGCAACTGCGCATCGATGCGACTTTGCAAGTCAGAGGTTCGCGACAAGAGTTTCGAAAACGATTTCCCGATCCCCTCTAATGTTCCTTTGAGAGTATCAGCCGCTTGGCAGATTTCGGGACTGGGGTGGTTGTCGAGAATCAACTTTTGATAGTGCACGAACTCGCGGTTTAACTGTTTCGCTCGCGCTTCAGAGTCATCGCTCGCAGCCCCATAGGAGAACATCTCACTCTGGATCTCCGCGACTAAAAACGCGAGCCCTAGGCTCTCCCCGAAAGGCCCTGCGATTGGATGATCATCCAACTTCGAGTTTTTCCAAGCCGAAGTGAAATCATCTGCCTCGTCCGAAGATTCTAGATCGCCCCCACTCGAATCCTCTTCGTCGTCCTCGTCGTCCTCGTCGTCCTCGTCGTCATCTTCCTCGTCTTCCATGGCCCCATACTCGAACTCCCAATCTTCACGGGTCGCGTACATCGAGAATGCGAAATCTTCATCGAGTTCCAGTTGATGACCATCGTAACCGATGAATCCGATCCCCATTCCCATTCCCCCTTGCTCCATCACTTGGCAGATAGGACAGTCGCATGCTTCGGAATGACTGGGGCCTGAGGCAACGATCGGCATCCGATCGCGTTCAAGCTGGATAACCATCCCCGGGCAGATTCCTTCCTCGTCGATCCCATCTCGCCATCTCTGAAACTCTTCGGCGAGAGTTCTCCGAAGCTTCTCACGGAAGCCAGCATCCTTGCTTTCCTCGGGATGTTCCACCATCCATCTCCATCCAAATTCGAGGAGATGGCGACACGCGTCGAAGTACATGATCATTTCGTGGCTCCCGAAAGGAGCTGATTCATAGTTGGACAATTCGCGGGGTAAGGGAACCGCTTCTTGCCCGTCGTGCAGGCGATAGGTCTGCGCCTGGGTCAGCAAAGAGACCCATTCCCTTGCAATGTGGAGCTGATCACGGGGTGTCTTCCCCTGGAGGCTTGCCCGAGGCGTCATCAACCAGTTGCGGTGAATCGCGACCCACTTATCGTAAACTTTGCGATTACTAAGCTCCTCCTCGGCTGAGAAACTAGCAGCCAGTTCTGTCGCGAGGAAATCAATCCATTCCTCCCCCCAAAGAACTTCTCGATCCGGAGCCTGACGGACCGTTGGCTCAAGGCTTCCGTTTGCCAATTGTTCGGCCAACTGTTCGGAAGTAGAGCCTTGTCGTACCCTCCACCATGGAGCGGTGTTCAGTGTCAGGTGCGGGAAGTCTTCATCTGGGAGTCGGGTATATTTATCGACGAGCAACGGAGCATTCATGCCAGACATGACGATCGATTGCGAGAGATCGACCACGAACCAATCCTCCCGATCCTTGCATTGTCGTATCAACTCGTCGAGATCGATCTCCTTCCAAGGGAGACCGGAGAGACTCTCATAGGAATCGGCGGATGCGGTACAACGAGGCCACAGCAGGACAAGATCGTTCCATGTCGCGGCGTCTTCTTCCACCATCGTCATGAGGGTAAACAAGGTATCTTCATCGCATTGCGGTAAGAACATCACCGAGCGATCTTCGCAAACGATGCCGAATGCGTTGTCCTCCAACGAGGGGGATTCGGGCATATGGGGCTTGGAGAATTCGGACATGAGCATTACTCCTAAGTAAATGAGAATGCGGTTTAAGAACGGACGTGTTCGGACCGCAGAGCGTTAACTGATAGGTCTATTCTCCCGGATGCAGAATCCGAATGCAACTACCCGGGGCTACGTCTAATAAAGTGTTTGGGATGTTTGGCCGACGCGCAAACGAGGCCAAGCAATCACAACCCGACGCGTTAGCGAAGGACAGCACTGGCAACCACGCATCCAATGCAAGGTCTCACAGCATGGCCTTCGTGCCTCAGGGACTTGCCATCCAACGCCCGAAATATTCTCGACAAGGGCCACGCTCACTCGCGACGCTATCCCTCGCTAACGCGTCGGGTTGTGATGGTGGGACGCTTCGCGTCCTCCCTCTTACCGAGATGCGTCGGGCCCACTGGTTTATTCCACTGCGTGAAATTCTGCGGAGTCGACGCTCTTTCTCAAGAGTAGATAAAGCATCGACTGGGCGGCCCAGAAGTAGCTGACGCCGAAGGATGCTAACAGATAGAAACCGATCGTTGAAAAAGCCCATTCGGGGATCGTGACAACTTCGGAGGCTTTCGAAAAGGCTCCCAGATCGAATGCCCGTTTTGCGATCTGTCCGCCTCCTTGCAATACCGTCGCGAAGAGCATCCCACCGAATCGACTGATGAGCTCGAAGATCGCTCCGAAGAGGAGGACCAAGACCGGACGTTGAAAGACATAGGCCGAAGAACGGGAGAGGCCGTCGAAGGCGTCGGATTGCTTCTCCGTCACGATCGCAGCGATCGAGAGGGGAAACCCGAACAACGTGATGGCCCCCGCCCAACCGATCGCCAGGACGAGGATTGCCAACAGAGGGATTATAGCGACGACGATCCAATCCCCGACGATAGGAATGTTCGAGATGAAGCCCAACAGGAGGAGTCCGATGCAGAGCATGAAAATCGCACTCGCAGGCATCAGGAGAGACCAGACCATCGATTGCCATCGCTTTGCAACCAATTGGATCGATTCCTTCCAAAGGGGAGAAGTTCCGGTACCGATCTCGATGACCGTTCTTCGCATCAAGCAGCCGCCGATGAAGGACCAAATCGCAAGGATCCCGAGAAATGCAGCTAGGGAATAAGCAATACTTGGTAGATCGAGTTCTCCCCACATCCAAAGTAGAGCCGGAGTAACGAACCTTCCCCATACCTCGACAAACGAGGTCAACTGAGCACCGTTGGTCGATGGCAAAAGGTCGCCGACAAGGTCGGAGGAGATTGAATTCGAATAGGGAAAGGTTCCGAGCACCCCGAACGGTTTCCCAACGAGCCATAGGTAGCAATCGGTCAGAATCAAGCCGACTGCGCAGAGCAATAGGTGGGTTAAGCGCCACGAGATAGGTAGGGTGGTGAGAAGAGGTTTCCACCAAGGGGTAGACCGATTCCAGTCGATGACCCTCGCGGGAACTCCAACGTGCTCAGGGGCGTCGATCGGTATCGAAAGGGTCGGGCCAGGGCCCGTGACGATCGGAGATACATCGTCGGATTGTTCAGAGTTGTCGTTCATGGGGTCCATCCAAAAATGGGTCGATCAGCTTGCTAAAGAGTCACCAAACGAGCGATCAGTCGAATCGCCATTCCCGGGGGCTTTGGGGAGGTGTAGGAGGCTCCTCTTCTTGATCCTCCGGCTCCGAGCTTCCGTGAGGGAGCCCGATCTCTTCGGACATCCAACGATGCAAATCCGCCATTTTGCATCGCTCGGAACAGAACGGCATCGACGGGGATTGCGGGTCCGCCACAAACATGCGGTTGCAAGTCGGACAACGGATCTGGGAATTGCTGGTGCTCATAACGTTAAAGATACCGCAATTCGCGGAAGTTCCCAGCGTGTCAGCCGCGAAGAAGGCTTGAGGGGTGAGGCTTGAGACTTGAGGAAGAGGAGAGAACCACGAATCGAACGAATCTTACGAATGAAAGCAGCTGTCTGTCGCGTAGCGGCTTAGATATCCGCTCCCCTCGCCCTGATTCGTAAGATTCGTCCGATTCGTGGTTCTCCTCCAAACCTTCATAAAACGCCCTACTTCGGTGGCGCAAAAGAGACGGTCTTCTCGACTTGAATTCCAAAGGTGGCGATTCGATCACGTACCTTACCGCGCGTGATGCCTAGGATCTCGGCAGCTTTGGATTGATTCCCCCCCGTAGCTTCAAGCACCTGGGTGAAAAGCCGTCTCTCCATATGTTCCAGGACCTCAGCATAGAGATTGGTTGTCCCCTCCTGCATTCGGGACTCGACATATGCGAACTGCTGGAAATCAGAGACGTTGTTCGTAGGCTCCTCTGGCTGAAACGGAATCTCCTTATTCTCGACAGGTTGAAAATCAGATAGCTTCGAAGGCTCGATCGGTTCCGGTTCCGGAGCCTTTACCGGTTCCGAATGCTCACCTGTCGTCTCGCGCACGAACTCCGGCAAATGGACCGTTGCGATCACCGTTCCAGTCGTGTTCAAAACCGATTGCCGCACCACCGATTGAAGCTGCCGAACATTCCCCGGCCAATCGTACTGTTGAAGCAAACCGAAGGCTTCCGGCGAGAGACCTTCCAACTCGGGCCGGTCCATATCGTGTTTAGCCCTCCTGAAGAAATACTCTAAGAGAAGAGGGATATCCTCGATTCGATCTCGAAGGGAGGGGAGTTGGATGGTGAAACCGTTTAGCCGATACAAAAGATCTTCTCGAAAAGTCCCTTCCTCCACCATCTTCTCCAACGGCCGGTTGGTGGCGGTGATGATACGAACATCGGTCTCGATGATCTCATTTCCACCAACCCGTTCGAATTTCTGCTCTTGGAGGAGTCGAAGGACTTTTCCTTGGGTGACCGGAGACATATCTCCGATTTCATCGAGGAAGATAGTCCCACCATTGCACTGTTCGAAGCGCCCGATGCGACGCCGCTCTGCGCCGGTGAAGGCTCCTTTCTCATGACCGAACAACTCGCTTTCCAGAAGTTGGTCTGGGATCGCAGCGCAGTTGACCGCCACGAAAGGCGCATCGACTCGGTTGCTGTTCTGCATGACAGCGCGGGCCACTAGCTCTTTGCCGCATCCACTTTCTCCCCGAATGAGAACGGTGACGTTCTGTGCGGCGACGCGCCCGATCGCCTTGTAGACCTCGATCATCGCTTGAGAACGCCCGATGAATCGATCCGCGTCCGCCATCCCCTCTCCGATCGAGAATGCGACCGGCTGCTCCATCGCTTGTCGGGCGCGGACTGCGCTGATGGTCAAGTTACGGACCTGCTCGATATTCAACGGCTTTGACAGGTAATCGAACGCGCCGGCTCGCATCGCCTGAATCGCCATCTCGCTCGACGTATCGGCGGTGATAAAAATGACCGGAATCTTGCTGTTGATCGCGCGGATCTTGCGAAATAGTTCCAAGCCATTGTGCTCGGGGAGAAAAATATCAAGGAGCAAGACAAGAGGCTGCTCCTCTTCGATCATGCGAAGCCCCGTATCCCCGTCGCTCGCCTGCAAAACCTCTAGATCACCGTATCCTTGGAGGCCACTCTTCACGATGTGTCTCACCAAGCGATCGTCGTCGATAACCAATATCTTTTTCATTCTCTTCACAATCCAGTGTTGCTAAGTCCCATCCCAACCGGTCATCACGAATCCCGCTTCTAGTGGCTCCCGCGGTATGATCTTTGCATGAACTGGAAATTATTCCAGTTTATTCACACCACTCATAGGGAATAAAAATGTCAGTCGATGGTGACCAAGCACTCAAATCCCTGGACGGCAACCTGGGTTTGCTGAAGGAGTTGGCTGCAATTTTCGCGGAGGACTCCATGCCGTTAGTCGCTGACTTTCGAAAAGCCATCGCGGAAAAGGATGCTGCGCGCGCCAAGTTAGCGGCCCATTCGTTGAAGGGGCTAACGAGTACATTCTACGCCAAGTCGGAGGTTGAACAAATCGCGGCGATGGAACAGGCTGCATCGGAAGAAAACTGGGAACTTCTCGCAGGTGCCTCTGAGACACTCCATGAAATCGTTCAGGGACTCATCGATGAAATGCGCGAGACAGAACTGCTGAAGAGGCTTGAGACTTGAGGAAGAAGAGAAACCACGAATCTTACGAATCTTACGAATGAATTACCCTTAGATATCTGCTCCCCTCGCCCCGCTTCGGGGAGAGGGGCCGGCTCACTGCACTGGTAGGGGCTTTGATTGGAGAGGTTGTTTAACGGAATGAATTCCGTTCTACATTTGAGTGGCACGCGAGTTGCTTCCTAGTACTCCATCGGTTGTTACTCTTACGTTTACGCATTAGGAGACTTATGATGCTTCAATGG
>CAYMXM010000131.1:6451-10669 GCA_964394065.1 uncultured Pirellula sp.
CCATCGGTTGTTACTCTTACGTTTACGCATTAGGAGACTTATGATGCTTCAATGGGCCGTTGTCTTTTTTGTACTCGCAATCATCGCGGGAGTGTTTGGGTTCGGGGGGATCGCTGCGGGCGCAGCTCAGATTGCCCAGATCCTTTTCTTCCTGTTCCTCGTACTCTTCGTCATCTCGTTGGTCATGAACGTCCTACGAGGGAAGAGTCCTTTGTAGCAGTTGCAATCGTCTCGCGGCCTGTCCAAACGAGGTCGCGAGACTGTTCGCACCCGATTTGCGAAGAAGCACAAACAAATCGTAATAACGTCGCATCTTCGCAGGTCGAACCACGAGAATATCTCCGTCGAACCCATCTCGCCGAAGCGCTTTACACCAAAACTGGGTTTGACGAACGCCACCCGGTGGCATGGAAAGAATGAGAACCGTATCCGGTTTCAATTCGACGATCTCTCGCGTAGCAGAATCGAGCAACTCTCCCGACTCGATCGTGCTCCACTCCATCTCCGGCAACATCGCAGCAAAGACGGAAAGCAACAACCCCTCGATGGGAACCTGCGAGCCGACGGCCACTACGTGAACCTTCTTGGGTGCGGCTGGAGGGGCGTTCTCCGCGATCGATGCGGTTTCCGTCGAAACAACTCCCTCGACAGAAGGTTTTGCCACCTCGACGGCTTCTCCATTGGCCGGCAAGGCTTCGACCGCTGGTTCCTCAACTGGTTCCTCAACCTCCAGCTCGGGGATGAAATAGCTTCGCATTGACTCCTGTTCGAGCACCGCTCGCAGCCGTTCGGTCAGTTCGCGAGGTGTCGGACGCTCCTTGGGTGGCTGCCGGAGTATTCGCTTTCCCAACGGAACGATGATCTCGTCGAGAAACTCCAGGTTCTCTTTCTTCTTAGCCTGCTCGATCAACGATTCTCGGAGTTTGTGTTCATCGTTGGCTAGGAGTCGCTGGTAGCTCCGGAGGGAGGGCGCGACCTGCTCCTCATCGCTCAGCAGCGTTGCGAAGTATCGCATCTTAGGAACGTATCGCCCCAAAACTACGAGACAGACCGTTAGTGGAGTCGCCAGAAGGAGTCCAACCCCGCCCCATAGCCACCCCCAAAAGACGGCCGCCGTGATCACGCCGATGGCAGACACTCCGGTGCGAGAGCCGTACAGCCATGGCTCGACGATATTGTTCGACACCAACTCCATCGACACGATCAATGCGAGGACCGCGAGAAAGACGGTATAGCCTGGGAAAACAGCGATTGAAATAAGAAGTGGTACCCCCGCTCCGATCAACGGCCCGACGTAGGGGAGAAACCTCACCACCCCTGCTAGTACGACAAAGAACATCAGGTTCGGAAAGGAACCAGTTGGGCTGGCAACCAACCCGATGATCCAAAGTCCGATCCCAAAGAGAATTCCATAAGCGCTGTTTAGCAGGAACTGTGCGGAGATGTATTTGCTGATCCGTTCGGAAGCTTCCGCGATCGCTTCGGTGGTAACGACATAGTTCCCTCGACTGATCACGGCGACGAAGCGATCGCGCAGGTCATCTCGATTGATCAACATGAAAAGAGCAAAGACGGCGACTAGTCCCGAGGTCCCTATCGGACCGAAGACCGTCCCGACACTCCCTAGATAGTTTTGCCAATGAAAAGCGTGCTCGCCTCTTCCGTTTCCGTTCGGGACATCGCTAGACTTCGATGTTTCAGTGTCGCTCTTTTCATTCGCTTCGTTTCTAGTTTCTGGCTCGCCATCTGAGGATGGCTCTCCTTTCTCCTTCGAATCCTTTTGAAAGGAGGAAGCGAGGAACTCGTCCAGGCGATCCCCAAGTCCCGTTACGGTGCTGCTAACCGTATCCGCTTTCTTCGCGATCTCTCCTTTATACTTTGGGTAGTCTTTTGCAAACTCAGCGAGGCTGGAACCAAGCATGATCAGACCGAAGACTAAGATGATGAAGAGCCCGCTGGCGGTCACCATGACAGCGGTAATATTGCTGAGCCCCTTCTTCTGAAACCAGTTCACCACCGGTGAGAGCAAGAACGCAAGGAGGGTGCTCAGTGTCATAGGAATGAGGATATCTCTCGCCGCATAGAGGACAAAGACGATGAGAACAGCCGTTCCGATATCTGCAAAAACCTTCATGGAACGGAGCGCAACGCTATCCATTCTCGTCCATCGACCTGATGCCATAATAAATCCTTCGAGAGAGAGGGGGGGATAGAGAGAAGGCAGATAGCAAGTCCCCAAGCCATTCGCAAATCCTATACCTTATCCGATTGACAGGTGGGAATGGTTGATCAGGAATTCGGAAGCTTAGAAATTGATCTCTAATGAATCTAACTGATCGGTTATGAATCAGGTTTTCTTTCTTCCGTGTATTCCGTGCCTTCCGTGGTTCCCAAAGAAGCAGTTAGGAGTAAACCCAGAGTGCTCAATACTTTGGTCCGGCGATTGCTTTCTCGGAAGAATCGACGTTCGTTTTGAAGCGTCTCTCGTCTTTGGCCCTATTGAAAAGGATGTGTGCTTTGGATCGTATCGTAGAAAATCCCGTGATAGCATCCCTTGGATGCATCCCTATCGAGCAAGGGTATCTGTTCCGTGTTTGGGCTCCCCATGCAGAGGGAGTTTCCGTCATCGGCAACTTCAATGACTGGGATGAGAAGGCCCATCCCTGCGAACAGAACGAGAACGGGAACTGGAGTGTTGTAGTTCCCGAGGCGAAAGTCGGAGATGAGTACAAATATGCGATTCACAATGGGGGTGTTCGGATGGATCGCATCGATCCGCGAGCGCGCGAAGTCTCCAATTCGGTTGGGAACTCCATCATCATGGACGATTCCTTCGATTGGGAAGGGGATGATTTTGAGATGCCCCCCTGGAACGAGTTAGTCATCTACGAGCTTCATATCGGAACATTTCATAGCACCGGAGATAAGCCCGGGACGTTCGAAAGTGCGATCGAACGCCTTCCCTATTTGAAGGAACTCGGTATCAACGCGATCGAGTTGATGCCTTTATCGGAATTCGCAGGGGACTACTCGTGGGGCTATAACCCGGCCCATCCTTTCGCCGTGGAAAGCGCTTACGGGGGGCCGAAAGGACTGAAGTTGTTCATTCGCGAGGCGCATAAACTTGGGCTCGCTGTCATCGTCGATGTTGTCTACAACCATTTCGGCCCTTCCGATTTGGATCTGTGGCAGTTTGATGGCTGGAGCGAGAACGAGAAGGGGGGAATCTATTTTTACAACGATTGGCGATCGGCAACTCCCTGGGGGGATACCCGTCCCGACTACGGTAGGGACGAGGTCCGGCAATACATTTTCGACAACGCCATGATGTGGATGAAGGATTATCG
The DNA here is from genome assembly GCA_964394065.1 of uncultured Pirellula sp. Taxonomy (GTDB): domain Bacteria; phylum Planctomycetota; class Planctomycetia; order Pirellulales; family Pirellulaceae; genus JBKCUI01. The sequence continues at coordinate 9,799 of CAYMXM010000131.1, forward strand.
AGCCGATGGTCTTCGGTACGATATGACCCTCTACATTCGCGCGTCGGATCACGATCAGAACAACGTCATCGAAGACGGATTCTCGCTGCTGCAGTGGATCAACCAAGAAATCGAGAACCGGTTTCCTGGCAAGATCACGATCGCCGAAGATTTGCAAAACAATCCCAAACTGACGGAGTTGGCGGAGTACGGTGGGGGGAATTTTTCGTCGCAATGGGATGCAGGATTTGTGCACCCTGTCCGGGATGTGATCACTGCGATCGATGACGCGGAACGATCGATGCAAGTCGTTTGCGACGCGATCTTGCACAAATACAACCTCGACGTTTTCGAACGTGTCATCTATACCGAATCGCACGATGAAGTTGCGAACGGGAAACAACGTGTCGTTTCGGAAATCGACCCGAGTGAAACACCGAATCGTTATGCGATCAAGCGATCGACACTTGGCGCCTGCCTCATGATGACCGCTCCAGGGATCCCGATGCTTTTCCAAGGTCAAGAGTTCCTTATCGACCAGTGGTTCCGAGATACCGTGCCAATCGATTGGTATCGAGAGGAGGAGTACAGCTCTATCGTAGCGATGTATCGCGACTTGATCGCGCTTCGAACCAATCGAAAAGGGGAAACGGCAGGCCTCACCGGTCAGAAAGTAAACATCTTCCATTGCGATGAGAGTGCGAAGATCATCGCCTTCCATCGAGCTAAGGAAGGAGGGATCGGGGACGATGTCGTGGTCGTCCTCAAGTTCAGCGAAGAGAGGGCAGAAGACTATCGCATCGGGTTTCCCTTTGCCGGACGCTGGACCTTGCTCTTCAACGGAGACGCGGAGGTCTATGGAGAGGAGCTAGATGGAACCGAAGCGACCGGT
>CAYMXM010000132.1:0-10580 GCA_964394065.1 uncultured Pirellula sp.
CGTCGGCCAAACCACCCAAACACTTTATATTCGCGCCGATGCGTCAGGCCACCCCCGGCTCCTCTCCCCGAAGCGGGGCGAGGGGAGCTAGAATGAGGTATCTGCGCCCTTCCGCTACCAATGATTTTTCCTACGGAAAAATGCTTCACTATTGTCCTCCTCACAACTCAACCCTCACAACTCAACTCTCAACCCTTACCACTCACAACTCAAAATGAAACACTCATTACCCATCCTCTTTGCTTTCCTGTTGTTCCCTCTCGTAAGTTCCCTCATTTCTTTTGCCGAAGAGGATGGCAAAGTTCGAGTGATCGTATTTGGTGCGCATCCCGATGATGCGGAGTACAAGGCGGGAGGCGTTGCCGCGTTGTGGGCGAAGGGTGGGCATCATGTGAAACTCGTTTCGGTGACCAATGGGGATATTGGGCATTGGGAAATGGCGGGTGGACCTTTGGCAAAACGGCGGACTGCAGAATCTCACCAGGTAGCGGAACGGCTCGGTGTTACCTACGAAGTCCTCGATATTCACGACGGAGAACTCCTTCCCACTTTGGAGAATCGCCGGACCATCACACGCTTGATCCGGGAATGGGAAGCGGATGTGGTCATTAGCCACCGACCTTGGGATTATCACCCCGACCACCGTTATGTGGGGAACTTGGTGCAAGACGCGGCTTATATGGTCGCCGTTCCCTTCTTTTGTCCCGACATCAAACCGTTGAACAAGAACCCGGTTTTCTTGTACTCTAGCGATCGATTCCAAAAACCTTATCCGTTCGTAGCGAACATTGCAGTCGCCATCGACAGTGTTTTTGAGCAAAAAGTGGATGCATTGATGGCGCTCGAGTCTCAGACCTTCGAGGGGGGGGCATTGGGAAGCGCCAAAGAGACCGCAGCGAATCCTCCCGCGAGCCAGCCAGAGAAGCGTCGTGAATGGCTATGGAACCGATGGCACACGCGTCAAAGCAACGAAGCGAAAACGTATCGTTCGGCGTTGGTTCAATGGTATGGAGAGGAAGCAGGGAATGCGGTCAAGTATGCGGAAACATTCGAAATCTGCGAGTTCGGCCACCAACCCACCCCCGAAGAAATCCGAAAACTCTTCCCGTTTTTCCCACCAAAGTAGAACGGAATTCATTCCGTTAAACAACGCTTCAGAGTGAGGCTATAGGCTATAGGAAGAAGAGGGTGGACGCGAAGCGTCCACCCATCACAACCCGTGGCGTAAGCGAGGGACAGCGTCGCGAGTACGCGTAGCCCTTGACGAAATCTCTCCGAGATCAAATGATGTAGGGTCCTGTCCATCACGCAATGCGACCTTTCCACGTTTGATCTTTGCCAATTCAACACCATGACCACTCGACGACGAGCCCGAGAAGTTGCACTTCAAGTCCTCTACGAAGAGGACATCAATCTTCTACGGGAGTACAGTGTTGCCGATCAGTTTGTCGCGAAGAGGTTGCTCAACAACAAACCTCTTATCGCCTTCGCATCTCAGATCCTCTACGGTGTTCGGGAACATAAATCGGAGATCGACCAGGCCCTAGCAAAGCATGCGGCCAATTGGTCTCTCAAGCGAATGACCACGATCGATCGGAATATCCTTCGGATCTCTACCTATGAGATGCTCTTCGGAGATGTACCGGGACGGGTCTCGATCAACGAAGCGATCGAACTGGCGAAACGCTACGGCAGCCGCAATTCCGGTCAGTTTGTCAACGGAATCCTCGACCGCATCTTGAAAGAAAAAGACAAACCCGCCGAAGAATCAGCGGAAGCAACTACGCTGTAACGCACTTTCCAACTTCTTATCCGTGTCTTCCGTGCTATCCGTGGTTAAAAAAATTACTCATACTGCAGCGCCGTCGACAAATGAATTCGAGCGGCTCGTTCGGCTGGCAAGAGGGCTGCGATGACGACGACGATGAGTTCGAAGAGGAGCCCACCTCCTAACAGCCAAGGATAGATTCGAAACTGAACATCATGCCCCGTCGTTTGCATCGTCGCTAGGTTGATCAAGTAGGAGATCCAAACCCCGGTCAATACACCGGGAACGATTCCGATAAGACCCATGATCAACGCTTGCGAAAGGACCATCCGACGGACTTGGCGACGGGTCATCGCGACGACGCGCAGCATCCCGATCTCGCGCGTCTGCTCCAGGATGTTCATCCCCAACGTGTTGATCAAGCCGAACGCGGCGATGATCGAGCCTAAGACCAAAACGGCCCAAAGTCCCCCGACGACTCCATTGAGAGTGCCACGGATTACTCGGACCAAATCGGCGTACGATTGGAACATCAATCCCGTCTCGCTACACAGATCGCGAAGAGACGATTCCAAAGAACTGAGATGAGCGGGATCGGCTCGGACGATGATGACATCGGTTCCATCGATATCGAGCATCTTCTTAGCATGCTCCGCATCAAGATATAAGGTGAGTCCCCCGGCGATATACTCGTTGGTCACACCTGCGATTTCAAGTTCTACGGAACCTTCGTTCGTCTCGAGGGGGATGCGATCCCCGATATGGAGATTGAGCCGTTGAGAAAGCACCGAGCCGAGGACCGCTTGTCCGCTCCTCACTCCGCGCAGCACCTCGTCCCCTTTTCCTTCGATCAAATCGAAATAGTCTTGCTTGTCCGAGTTGAACTTTCTGACGATCGCGATCACCGAGTTTTCTTCGGAACGAGCCCGAACAAAACGGAGCGTGTCGACTAGATCGACCCCCGGCATCGCGGCGACCTGCTCCGCAAGGCCAGTCGGCATATCTGCCGTTTGTCCACTATTCATGTCTGGCATCGCGGCTCGAATGAAGAAGTCTCCAACGAGCGCTCTTTGGTACCAGTTCTCGACGTTCCCGATGTTGTCGAGGATCGTGCTCGCCATGCCGAGCCCCGTGCTCATGGCGATGAAGACGATTCCAATGGTAAGGGACGAACGGCCGCGGTGTCTTAATATTTGTTTCCTGGCGAGCTGCGCCTCCGGTCTGAGAATCGGAGAAATAAGAACCACAACCCAACTGGTCAGCTCGTTGATAACACCGGGGAGAAGGAAAACGAAGCCGATGATCATCACGATAGCCCCAGTGATCGCATGCCCAGAGTCGATGGAGCCAAGGACCGAGAGGAACTGAACCAACGTTCCAAAAAGGATCATCGCAAAGCCGAAGAGGAGCCACCCCACACGCGAGTTCCCGAACTCGCCACTGGCAACGACGCGCATCGCTTCCGACGGCGAGAGCCTCGAGGCACGCATCGCGGGAAAAAATGCACCGACGAACGAAACCGAAAAACCTGCGATGCTCGCAGCCACGTAAGGCCACGGAGTCCAAGGGCTAGGAGGGATCGAGATCTGCAACAACCGAGAGGTCGATTGATTGAGAAACGTCGCTCCCAAGTTCCCAACGATGCATCCAAGAACCACGCCAATCCCTCCGAGAAGCAACCCTTCTCGAACAATCATCCAAAGCAATTGCTTGCGCAGAGCTCCCATCGAGCGAAGTATGCCGAGTTGTCGACGACGTTCCCCCACATTCATCTGAAAGGTGTTGTAGATGATAAACGTCGAAATCAAGAGAGCGAACGCAGTTGCTAACCGGAGCCCTTGTTGCATCGCAACGGTGCTCTCCCCCGCGACCTGGCTTCGGAGTGAGGGTTCGCGCACTTTGATCTCTTGCGGAAGCTTGCTGGCGATCTCTGCTTGCACCTTTTTGAGATCCGCGTCGGGAGCGAGAACGATTTGGATGACATCGAGCTTCCCGTTCGCCTGGGACCAGCGTTGGATGGTTCGCAACTGGCCGACCACCATCCCCGATTGAACCCCGGCGCTGGCGTCGTCGGGGCGGACTAGCCCGATCACCTTCGCCTGTTGTGTAAGAGATCGGGTGAGAAACTTCAGCTCATCTCCTAGTTTTATCTTCGTGGCGTTCGCAAATCCCGCGTCGACCAAGATGGAGTTCCGATCCTGATCTCCGTAGGTAAGCTCCCGTCCTTCAACGACCGTATAGCCGCGGACTTTACGATCCAACTCGGGAATGACCCCGAGCAATTGGACACGGATCGATTTGGAATCCCCGTTTTTCGTTCTGTTCTTTTCGGAAGAGTTGCCGTTCTCCGAGGGAATCTCATCGGAGGTGTTTTCTCCTCCCGATCCTTGACCGGTGATGTTCGTGTAGCGGCGCAGAATAGGGGAGGCGACTTCGACTCCAGGGATTTTGGCGACAAACTCCAGTGGTTTGCCATCGAAGAGAGCAGCTCCAACCGCTTCGATCTCGAGGGATGCGTTTCCGGTGACCGATTTGATCATCGCTTCTTGAGCAAGTCTCGCGGAGCTGGAAGCGAGCGAAGTTGCGACGATGGCGCTAACACCGATCACGATGCTCAAGAGAGTTAGCAAGCTACGCAAGGGGCGACTCTGTGTTTCCCTCCAAGAGAGCTTACCGAGGGGCATCAGTTCTTTCCTTCCGAGAGGACGGGAGCACTTGCCGAATTGCTGGAAGTGTGCGACTCCGTTCCTGCCCCGGAAAGAGAAGGTGCGGTGGGGAAATTGGTCTCAAACTCTTCTTGCGGAATATCGCGTTCGATGTTTCCATCTCGGAACATGAGGAGGCGAAACGCAGATTTGGCGACATTCGCATCGTGAGTCACCATGATGATCGTTTGTTTGTGATCGGTCGCGAGGCTTCGAAGCAGCGCGGTGACTCGTGCGCTTTGCCGTGAGTCGAGGTTTCCCGTCGGTTCGTCGGCTAGGAGGATAGTCGGGCGAATTGCGAGGGCTCGGGCGACAGCGACCCGTTGTTGTTCCCCCCCCGACATCTTCGAGGGAATATGGTCCGCTCGGTGGAGCAGTTCAACCCGCTCCAACGCTTCCAACGCACGCTTCTTGGCTTCCCGAGCATCGATCCCGTCGAGCTCCAGCGGCAGGGAGACGTTTTCGACAGCGGTCAGGGTTGGAATCAGATTGAAGGCTTGAAAGACAAAGCCAATTTTTCGGCGGCGGAGCAATGTTCTTGCATCATCGGTGAGGTTCGCGATGTCGACCCCGTCGAGACTCACCTCCCCACTGGTCGGAGGTTCGATCCCCCCCAAAATACTCAGCAGCGTGCTCTTTCCAGAACCAGACGGCCCCATCAACGCGACGAACTCGCCACTTTCAATGGAAAGGTCGACGCCGCGTAAGACCTCTACTGCGACATCCCCCGTCCCGAATTGCTTCCGGAGGTTCCTGGTTGAAATTAATGGCATAAGGGTGTTAGACAAGGAGGAGTGCTATCATTGCTATCGGGCGCCAGTAGTCCAAGCTTCCCAGTATATTCCAAAGCCTCCCATCCTGCGAGGTGGCGGTTTTCCGAGGAAATGGATGGGGCTGGGCAGGCTTGAGGGGTGAGACTTGAGGCTTGAGGAAGAAGAGGGGGGGATTTTGAAGTGGGAAGCTGAAATGGGAGCTTGAAGTGGGGGCTTGAAATGGGTGGCACGCTCAGAGCGAAGCGATGGGCGTGGATGACGATACGCGCGGTAGGGCACGAGCCCTCCGGTGACGGCCCCGGTTAAGGATTCGTCGCGAGTTAGAGCTCTGCTCCCCTCGCCCCTTTTAGGGGCGAGGGGAGCAGAGCTCTTAATGCGCGGCGCGATCTAGGGCGCCAAAGCGGTGTCCGACGGGGACGAGCCCCGGTCGGACAAGAAGCGAATCAGAGAACGAAACTTGCGCAAACCTAAATCCTCACAACACCAACTTTTTGACAGCCCAGGCTTGCCCCGCCAAACACCACATTTCCCTCCTATCAATCTGCGAAATCTGCGGATAACAAAATTCATCTGCGGATTGGCAAAGAAACTTACGAAGAGCGTGCCACTCCAAATGGCTACCCAACAATATCATGGATCACGTGGCCTTTGACATCCGTCAATCGCATATCGCGACCACCGAAGCGATACGTCGAACGGGTGTGGTCAACGCCGAGCAGGTGGAGCATCGTGGCATGCAGGTCATGGATCTCAGTTCGATTTTCGATCGCCTTGTAACCGAACTCATCGGTCGCTCCGTAGATCGTACCGGGCTTCACACCTCCTCCTGCCATCCAAATCGTGAAACCGAACGGATTGTGGTCCCGACCATCGGTCCCTTGCGCAAAAGGTGTCCGGCCAAACTCTCCCGCCCATACAACCAGTGTCTCATCGAGCAGCCCCCGGGCTCGCAAGTCCTTCAACAAACCCGCAATCGGTTGATCGACCGCGAGCGCATTGGCTTCATGCCCTTTCTTCAAGCTTGAATGTTGATCCCATCGATCCTGGCCGACATTTGGACAAGTCAACTCGATGAATCGCACTCCCTTTTCTATCATTCGTCTCGCCAAACAACACTGCGCTGCGAATGTCCTCGTCATCCCATTCTCCGACTCCAGTCCGTACATCTTCAGCACATGCGCCGGTTCCTCCTTGAGCGACATCACTTCAGGAACCGCCATCTGCATTGCATACGCTAGTTCATAGTTCCGAATCGCCGACTCAAGGCTGTCGTGATGCCCAAATTGCTCCAGCCCGATCGTATCGAGCTGATGGATCAAATCGAGCTTTGCTCTCTGATTCTCTGCCGTTGACTCGGTCCGCGAGATGTTCGCTACGCCACTCCCCGACGGTTTAAAAACCGATCCCTGGTAACTGGCGGGCAAGAATCCACTCCCAAAACAATCGAGGCCACCGGGGGGAATCAAGCCTCCATTGATGACCACAAACCCCGGTAAATTCTGGCACTCACTACCCAATCCGTAGTTCACCCACGCCCCCATGCTCGGACGCCCCTGTAAGCCGCTCCCGGTATGCAAGAAGTAGTTCGCAAACGTGTGCTCCGAAAATTCCGACACCATCGAACGAACCACCGCCAATTCGTCAACGCAGGTCGCGACGTGGGGGAACAAATCGCTGACAGGAATCCCCGACTCGCCATAGGAATGGAACTTCCAAGGGCTCGCGAGCAATGTTCCGTTGTTGTTGAACTGCGTCGGTTCGACCGTAAACATTTTGCCGGGATCTTGGCCATGGTACTTGTCGAGCGTCGGCTTGGGGTCGAACGTATCCATCTGCGATGGGCCGCCATCCATGTACAAAAAGATCACGTTCTTTGCCCGAGCCGCATGATGCGTCCCATGCCCGGCAAACCCCAATTCCGAATCTTCGGTCGACGTTGCGCCAAAGGCGGGATCGCGGCAGAGCGCTGCGAGCGCTACGGCACCAAACCCACTGGCGCATCGCATCAGCATTTCGCGTCGTGACGTTGGTTCAGGGCGGTATCGATGGCACGGAAAGATGAGGTTGCTTTTCATCGCAAAAACACAAACTCTTTCGTATTGACGAGCGCGTGAGCGAAATGAATCCAACGTTCCAGGTCAACGGGGGGCGTCCCGTTCCCCGCAACGTCGTTCGGACCTGTCGGTGACGCACCGAGGAACTTCATCGCGATCTCCGTCTCCCTCTCGGATGGTTTTCGAGCAAACGCCGATTCGTACATTCGCTGAATGTTGGCTTCGACACTTTCCCCTCGTTCGAGCACACCCTCAGCCCACTTCTTCGCTTGCTCCATCACGAACGGGTCATTCATTAGGATCAAGGACTGGGATGGGACATTCGAAACATTTCGGCGACCCATTGTGCTGAAGGGGACTGGAGTATCAAACGTCAGCATAAAGGGTGACAAAAAATTGCGGCGCACGGCGATGTAAATGGAACGTCGGCCATCGCCATCCAGCGGTCCGCTAGTCTCCGGTCGCCCACGCCCTTCCATGAAAGGGGTTAAGTGGATCGGCACCGGTGCACCGAACGGTTTCGTGTCTAACCCTCCCGATATCGCCAACAGGGAATCCCGGATCGCTTCCCCCTCAAGACGCTTCGGGGGGCGATGATGCCAAAGGATGTTCTTCGGATCGATCTCCAACGCCATAGGGACCGCTTGGCTCGACATCTGATAGGTACGTGACAGAACGATTCGTCGAATCATACGTTTGAGGCTCTGTCCATCCCTGACAAACTCACTCGCCAAATAGTCGAGCAATTCTGGATGGGACGGACGCTGCCCCAGTACACCGAAGTCATCGGTGGTAGGCACGATCCCGCGTCCCATCAAGTGATGCCAAAGGCGATTCACGATCACTCGTGAGGTCAGCGGATTGTCGGGATGGTTGATCTGCTCGGCAAGCTCCCGTCGCCCGCTCCCCTCTGGGATCTTCATCGGCGTCTCCCCAGAGACTGCCGTCAAAAAATGTCGCGGTTCTTTCTTTCCGGGCTTGGATGAGTTGCCCCGTATCAAGATGTACCCCTCTTCGCCGGAGCCATCCATCATCGCTGGGGCGACGTGTGACTTGAAGACAACTTGCGATCGAAGTTCGGATCGTTCGCGACGCCAATCGTCAACGATCTGTTGTCCTTTCTCCACCAAGACGACTTCGGCGGCGCGCGCGTAGTCTTCGAACGGACGATCAGTCGCAGAAAGGCGCTGGTCGATCTCGGCAAGCCCACTATCGTCGAGACCTTGCACAACCATTCGTATAGCGAGCTGCGAGTCCTGACCCGGTACAAACTCAAGATGCAGACGATGGCCGACGTATCGCTTGAGGTCAAGCGTCACCCAACCCGGAGCCTTCGCGCCGATTCCCTTGATCGTTTCCCCGTGAAGAGGTCCGGCAACGAGGCGGTGAGAGTCGACGCAGGCAACGACATGACCAGTTCCTTGAACCAACGCACTCACTCTCCCATCGGTCAATTCAAAGGTTGGCGTTCGCAACGTCCGACCACTCATGGGAAGCTTCGCGGTCCGGTTTTGATCTTGCACGTGCCCCAGCGTAACCGACTCCAATCCGTCCCAGAACGGATCGCTGGTGGCCACGCCCCGCGTCGCGATTCTTAAAGAGTTCGAGTCATCCAGATACGCATCCCCTTCCTGCCGCGGGGACTGGCCAAAGATGAAGCCATCTTGCATGTAAAGGGATGGTGCGATGTTGCTGTAATCGACGATGATCGCCTCGTCTGTGAGATCGCTCTTCCGTGTGGGACGCGTGATCCCTTCGTCGTCGAGCAGATTTCGTATCTGTTGTTGGTATTTGGCATCCAGCTCTGCCAGTTGTCTCGACACATGGCGATTCTTTTCGATCGATTCAAATCGAACCTGTCGATACTCGCTGCTCAACAGAAAACCGGATAGGGAGTAATAGTCGGCCGTGGAGATCGCGTCGAACTTGTGATCATGGCAACGGGCACATGCGACCGTCATCCCCAAAAATGTCTTCGACATCACGTCGATCATATTGTCCAAGCGATCCGTCTCGTCTTTTCGAATATCGACTGGGGAGTGAATCCATTCCCCCAAGAACCAAAAACCGGTTCCCAAGATCGACTCATTGAAGCCAAGCTCGGGGTTCAGACGGGGAGAGATCAGCAAGTCACCTGCGATATGCTCCCGGACAAACTGATCGTAGGGGACATCGGCATTGAGCGCACGGATCACATAGTCGCGATACTGAAAGGCGTTCGGCGCGTCGTTATCAAACTCGTGCCCCCGAGACTCGGCATAGCGTACTAGGTCTAACCAATGCCTACCCCAGCGTTCTCCGAAGTGTGGTGAGTCGAGCAGCGCATCCACCAAACGTTCCAACGAACTCTCGGACTCCACCTCGTGCGAATTATCGCCTATCGCGGAGGCTAGCTGTTCCGGTGTCGGTGGGAGTCCGATCAAGTCCAAGTAAAGTCGACGCACCCACGATGCACGATCGGTATCTCCCGTGGGATTCAGTCCCCTCTCTTCTAGCTTGGCCAAGACGAAATAGTCCAATGGATCATGGGGCCAATCTTTCCTTTCCACGGCTGGAGGCGTCGGCATCTTGACGGGTTGCCAAGCCCAGTGTTCGGACTTCCTTTGGTGGAGATCGAATGCAGGTGCCACGCCCGATTCCACCGGCACATCTTCCGTTGGCCACGGAGCCCCCATCTCGATCCATTTTTCTAACGTCTTGATCTCGCTATCGGCGAGCTTGCCTTTGGGGGGCATTTCGTACGATTCGTAGCGCACCGCTTCGATGAAGAGACTCCCATCTGCATTCCCGGGAAGAATCGCTGGACCTGAATCCCCTCCTTTCAGCAACGCGGTGCGACTGTCGACACGCAAGCTCGCTTGCAGTTTTTCCGACGCTCCACTGTGACAAGAGTAGCAATGCTCGACCAGCAACGGTCGCACCTCTTTTTCGAAAAACTCGAGATCGCTCGATGTTGCGGAACGTTCGACGGCGATGGCATGAACGGAGTTCAACAAGATCATGATCACGACAAGAACGGTGACTAGATCACGTTGTTCTTTTCTCATCTGGTTTTCCCGTTGAATCGTATTCGTGAGCGTGGCATGGGCGTCTCGCCCATGGTTGTGACTTGGAGTTAATAGGCATGTAATTCTGGGGCAGCTCTAAAGAAAATTATACTTGATACTCTCTCGTTAACGAGAACTAACAGGATTTGGCGCCCTAGATCGCGTTGCGCTTTAGATTATCTGCTCCCCTCGCCCCGCTTCGGGGAGAGGGGCCGGGGGTGAGGGGTAGGAGT
>CAYMXM010000133.1:0-8581 GCA_964394065.1 uncultured Pirellula sp.
CCAGCCCCTCTCCCCGAAGCGGGGCGAGGGGAGCAGAACTCTAAATCGCAGCGCGAGCTAGGACGCCAAAGCGGTGTCGGGTGGGGACAAGCCCCATCCAGACATGAGCCATTTCTCAAAGGAAAATACTTCACGGGGTTGGGAATAAGGATGTTGTCTTGAAGTGTCAGAAGTCGAAAGTTCATCGATTGGTGATTGCTAGCTAACTAACGAATTTTGGGCATTGGCAAGTTGTATCGGTTTTATCAAAGAAACATCTTCAGCTCTGCCGAACATAGCGATAAGGACGCGCGGAGCGAATTGTAGGATTATCGCTGGCGTACTGTCCAGGTTGAAAACGTCGGGCTCATTGACCCTCGGGCGAGCCGGCTTGACCCACAAATATTCCAGGGGTATTTCGAATGAAGATGCGTAAAAGATTGAAACTCATGGCAGTGTTAGGGTTGGGCGCTCCCTGCATGCTCTATCAAGTAAGCTTCGTAGACGCCGGCGAGTTGGCGAGACGGCATAACATGCCTCCAGCAGCTCGACTTGCGGAACCAGGCCCGATGGTGGGTGGCCCGGGACCAGGGGTCTTGATGCCTGAAACGATTCCCGTTCCAGGTTATGGTGCCCCGGCCATGCAACCCACCATTCAGATCTTGTTCAATCAGCCACAAGCGATGAACATCCTCTACGATGTTGTCGGTGATGGTACTTTCGGGAGCGAGCCACTTATCGTTCCTGGTCGGGTCGAGTTTGCTCAGGGCGGAATCTATCGTCTCAAGTTGACCGATATTCCAGGTCGCGAAGGGATCGAGCTCTATCCGACTGTCGAAGTCGGATTGGCAAGTTACCGTACCGCAGCCTATTTGGCGCACAACGCCATCGCGATCCAGTTCACGGAAGACGATCTCGATCAAGCTCTCTCGAGCAACTTCGTTACGAAGGTGATCTACCTTCCTGATCCAGAGTTCCAGGGAGAAGCGATCTCGGGAATCGATACGCTGGTTAGCAATCGACTGGAGCCAGGTTTGGATCCGATCGTCGAAGCGGACCGACGGGGATCGATCCTCGCCATCATTCGACTCGGTAACAAGGATGTGGAGTTCTCGGGTTCCTCCGGCATTGGGTTGCCCTTTATCGGTGGCGCCGGATACGACGCGCAAGGGATGCTTTGCGGACCGGATGGACGACCTCTCGATCCTCAAACGGTTCCACCGAATATGGTTGCAGGGGTGACAGCTCCTCAATACGGAATGCCTCATTCGGGGACGCCGATCGGACTTGCAGGACCTCCTCACATTCCCTTTGGAAGCCCAGCGGGACTCCAGAAGCATGTGATGCGCAATCGCACTCACATGAACATTCCTGACCCGGTGGAGAACATGAAGATTTCGGTTCGTCAACAACCAGGTCTCAGCTATCCCACGCCACCTAGCCGAGTCCACATCAAGGAACAGAACATTCACCCTGGCTTCCCAGGTGGAGCTCCTGGTTTCCAACACGCTAGCCGTTCTGTACCGCAGAACCACTAAAGGCGAAGCGTTCTGCTAATCCCCGGACTGCCTGACGCATCGGTGTTCAAGGGGCGGACGCGAAGCGTCCCCCCAACACAACCCGTGGCGTTAGCGAGGGATAGCGTCGCGAGCGAACGTAGACCTTGTCGAGAATGTTTCGGGCGTCGGGTGGCACGTCCCTGAGGCACGAAGAGCGTGCTGTGAGACTTGGCAAGGGACGCCTGGTTTCCAGTGCTATCCCTCGCTAACGCCACGGGTTGTGATTTTCGGGGCTCGCTTACGCGTCGGCCCAACATCTCAAACACCTTATATTCGCGACGATGCCCCAAACCCTCTCCCCGAAGCGGGGCGAGGGGAGCGGAAACCCTAGGAGAAACGATGGCAATCATGATCAAACGAGTTCCGCTGAAGACGTTACTCGTTGCTCGACTGGCAGCGATAGCCATTTGCATGATGGGGCCATTCGTTGCTCAAGCAAATGCACAGGGAAGCTACGCAAAGCTCCCTACCAACAATCACCCACTCCTCCGGGACTCGATGGGACCGGGAGAGATCGGTGCGATTCAGTTGCTTCGAAAACCTCAATTGCGCGGGGTATGGCAAGCGATTGAAATCAAGGGGCCAAAAGGGCTCCGAGTTAGCATGGCGGACGCGGGGCAGTTCACCGACGATTTAGCCGAAGCACGCTTGGCGGTCATGATCGGGCAAGTCTACCGCATGCGACTGACAGGCCTGCCTCTCGAAGAAGAGGTTGCTCTCTACCCAACCCTCGAAGTGATCGATCGAACCCATCCACCTGCCGAACGTGAGCATCGATTTCCGATCCCGATCGAGTTGGATGAAGACGATCTCATCGACGCAGCACGCGGCGAGATGGTTCTCAAAGTTATCTATCTAGAGGACAACGAGATCGCCGAACCTGTCAACACCGCTGGCCAACCTCAACGTGTCTTGGATATTCCTTCCACGCAAGATGCCCTTCGGACCGCAGATCAAATGGGGCGTCCCGTTGCGATCTTGAGGATCGGCTCTCGAGTTCCCAACGTCACCGAGGGGCAGGATTGGGATAACTTCCTCTTTGGATGCCCAGCGTGGGTCACCTTGAAACAAGTTCCCAACCAGCAGAATCTCACCGAACAAGGTCAGTGGCCCAGTTCCGCCAATCGCGGATCGATCAGTGATATTCGATAGTTTCTCTTCTCACCCTCCAATCCTCTCGCACTCAACAGAAGACAAGAATCGAACTATGAAACGACCGAGCATGATTCGATGGATGGGTGTGTGCGTCGCTGTGGTTCCCATGTTGGGATGCCATCTTACGCAATCGAACAAGCTAGAGAGTTCGGCGATGGCTGCCCGCAAGGACAGCTTCGCCGCAACTCCTCTTGCTAAAGCAAACGCATCGCGACAGGAGAAAGAGCAAGCTCAAGCTCCCGTGCGTCTCGCAAGTGCCTCCTCTGCAACAGGACGTGGCTCGGGTGTCTCGCCTGAGGTCGTAGTAGCTGCAGCAGGAGGAATGAACCGAGACGATTCCAAAGTGGTTCAAGCCCAACACAGCGAGCAAGCTGTCGATTCGTACAGCGTCCCCCGCGAACCGATGGGAGCGGTTCACTATCCGCACCACCCCTCGACGATGCAACCTTATGGAGCGTACGTCCCCCTTCACGCGACACCGATCACTCCCCCGGCAGGACCTGGACACCTTCCGAGGGTTCATGGGGCTCAAAGGCATGCCCCTCAGGCACACGGTGCTCCCGGGCATTCCTGTCCAAGCTGTAACCACGGATCTGGCCCCTACCAGCCTCTCTTTCCCCAATTTGACGAGGTGCGCAGCGGAGTCGACTGTTATGCGCCTGCCCCCACAGGGATGAGCTTCCGAGAAGCCGACCCGCAAGAGTACTTGTTCGACGGGGGAGATCGCACCCCCTTCGTCACGGTTCGGAAGGATGACAGCTTATCGGGGCTCGATCCCGAAGACACGGTCGTTCAATACCAAACGGTCGACGGTGAGACCTTTGTAGAAACGGGATGCCGTGTCGCCATTTATGCACCTCGCTTTGCCAGTGTGCGCAAAAAGACGACGGTAGCTCAGAGCGATATCGCCCAGCGGCTTAGAACGACCGATCGTCCCGACGGTCCTCATACCTTTATCGACCGCCTTCCTTCACAAGACCTTGCACAACCCCTCAAGGCTCGCAATCAGGGGAACATTCACGTGGTCGAGTCGGTGCGGGATCGGAAGATTCCAGCTCCAGCCGAAGCGGTCATTCCTATGAACGAGGTAAGCGAAGCGTTGCAACCCTACGCCAATCTCTCCCTCTTCCGAACGGGGGATATGCGGGGAACGGACATGGCCAAGCTAGCGGTCTCGACCGCCAACGCAAGAGCTTGGACCAACTACGAAGAACTCAATGTCCTCGTCGATGGGCAAGAAGCGATCGACGTCAGCGGATCCAAGCGAGCCGAGGGGCTTTCCCTGTACGAGCACAAGGGCGCCCGCATCCGGCTCTGCAAAGTCGCATCGGAACAGATGGCCAATCCTGGAGATATCGTTTCGTTCACCATCCGAGTCGACAACATCGGCGAGCAACCTCTTTCGAATCTCGTAATCACCGACTCCTTAACACCTCGGCTTGAGTTCGTACCAGGAACGGACAAGTCGAGCATCCCAGCAAACTTCACCACCGTTCCCAACGCCGTTGGATCGGAAGTCCTTCGCTGGGAGTTGACCGAAGGGCTGAAACCAGGCGAAGGTGGCGTCGTTCGCTTCGACTGCCGAGTGAGGTAGGTGGGGAGGCGCTAGGCTTTTAGGCTGTAGGAAGACCATAGCCCATGAGATTTCCGCTCCCCTCTCCCCGCGCCTCGGGGAGAAAGGCTGGGGGTGAGTTTACGCGTCGGAGATAAGGGGGTGGACGCGAAGCGTCCACCCCCACCACAACCCGTGGCGTAAGCGAGGGACAGCGTCGCGAGTGCACGTAGCCCTTGCCGGAAATATCAGGCGTCGGATGGCACGTCCCTGAGGCACGAAGGGCGTGTTGTGAGACCTTGGATGGATGCCTGGTTGCCAGCGCTGTCCCTCGCTTACGCCACGGGTTGTGATTTTCGGGCCTCGCTTACGCTCGGTCAAACTACCCAAACACTTTATATTCGCGCCGATGCGTCAGGCCAGGCTGGGGCCACGAACCAATCGCGACGAAGCAATCCTTGGTAGAATACTCCTACCAAACGCGCTTCGTTCCCATCTTGGATTTTTACCCCATGATTCTCTCGCATCCCTCCGTTGGCCATATCTTCTCATGGATGCTCCCTGTCACCTTTCTTCTCCTCTCCCACCCTGCCCAAGCTCTAGCAGGTGAGTACAACGAAGTCTTAAGTATCGGCGACAAAGCTCCCGTCTGGACGGACCTTCCTGGGATTGACGACAAGAAATCGAGTCTTGCAGATCTCGCTGACAAGGAGGTGATCGTCGTTGCTTTTACCTGCAACAGCTGCTCCTATGCGGTCGAGTACGAAGATCGGTTGAACCGTTTCGCGAAGGAGTTCAATAGAAAAGACTCTCCAGTCGCGGTCGTTGCGATCAACGTGAATAAGATCGCCGACGACTCTCTTCCCGCGATGAAAAAGCGTGCCGAGGAGAAGAGTTTCGCTTTCCCCTACTTGTTCGATGAAACGCAGAAGATCGCCAAGGAGTATGGTGCCAACCGAACCCCCGAGTTCTTTGTTCTCGATAAGGAGCGAAAGGTGGTTTATATGGGAGCGATGGACGACAGCACCGATCCGAGCAAAGTAACGAAGCGATATGTAGAGGAAGCCGTTCAAGCGGCCTTGCGGCGTGAGAATCCTAAGACTTCAGAGACGCCTCCCATCGGCTGCCGCATCAGGTGGGATAATAAACGGCGGTAGGTAGAACGGAATGAATTCCGTTCTACATTGGGAGAAATTTTTGTTTCAAAAGATCTACAAAGACCTTGGCGAGTTCGTCTGAGGCTCCCAGATGGGGAGCTAGACGCCACTGTTGCTGTGGGAACCTTTGGGTTTGATTGAGCACTTTCGCTCGAAGCTGATCCATCAGCTCCCCTTCGAACAACAGGTGAGGCTGCACGACAATGGTTTGACATCCCGACTCGGCGGCTTGGTCGAGTAGCTCGTCCACGGTAGGACTTCCACCCGCAAAAAAACCGGTTTGATTCCAGGCAACAGTCGTCTCCTCACATCGGAGGCGAGTTAACTCGCGCATTCGTTCCAGCGCGGAGCGATCGCTGGTTCCTCGCCCCACCATTGCCATTGCGACGGTCCCTTTCCAAGCGTCGGCTTGCAGCGCTTCTTCGTAACGGAGTTTCGATAGTTCTAACACTCCCCGATGCGTCTCAAGCGGAGAAGAGATTCCCAGATACCGCACTCCTTCCCTTTCAGCCGCATCTCGTACTGCATCTGGGATATCGGTCTTCGCATGCCCGGCGCTGAAGAGGAGGATCGGCATAACGATCAACGCGTCACAGCCTTGGTTCTTTAGATCCCGAACACCGAGATCAATCCCCGGTTCGGCCAGTTCCAGAAAAGCTCCAGCGACAGCAACTCCAGGCAATAGGTTTCGAATCTGTTCGACTAGATGTAAGAACTCTTCTTGCCCTACGCGTTTTCGTGTGCCATGCCCTACGACGAGTACTCCAGGTGCTTTGGTGGAATGATTGGTTATGGTCATTGTTTCTAGCACAACCCCGGCCTTGCCTGACGCATCGGAGGCAAACTTGGCAGTTTGGGTAAAAAGCAGCTTGATTTGGGTGGCACGTCCCTGAGGAACGAAGGGCGTGATGTTTTGAGGCTATTCCCAATGTTCCAAGAAGTCCTCCACGCCCATCGCTGCGCTCTGAGCGTGCCACCCAGCCGCATGAGACGTTCCAGGCGAGGGGCCACGTGCACTCGCGACGCTGTCCCTCGCTTACGCCACGGGTTGTGATGGGGGACGCTTCGCGTCCTCCCTCTTACAACCGATGCGTCAGGTCCCCCCCCAGAGGGGAGGGCGACTTCCTTACACCTTACACCTTACACCTTACACCTTACACCTTTAGCCTTTAGCCTTTAGCCTTAAGTAGCCTTCTCCTTCGCCATGTCTTGCAAACCGCGGAGGTCGAGTTTGCCGGTTCCTAGGACCGGAATGGAATCGACTTTGATGAAACTGTCGAGCGAGGGTATAAACAGGTTGGGCAATCCGATGCGAGAGAGTTCTTTACAGATCTCCTCAGGTGTCTTCGAAATCTCCGTGTGCAGGACGATGATCCGCTCTCCCTTTTTCTCGTCAGGAACGCCGGTCACTCCGACGTTGAGGACGCCATCGTTGTCTCCGATATATTCCAAAATCGCTTCTTCGATTCGAATGTGGGGAACCATCTCACCCCCGATCTTCGAAAAGCGGCTTTGTCTTCCAGTGATGAAGACATAGCCATCGTCATCGATGTACCCGACATCCCCGGTCGAGTACCAGCCGTCTTGAATCACTTTGGCGGTTAGCTCGGGTTGTTTGTGGTAACCACTCATGATGTTCGGCCCTTTGATCTGGATCATACCCGGCTCGTTCGTATTGAGTTGGCTGCCATCATCCAGGGAAACCACGCGAGCGGACACTCCGGGGATGGGACGCCCCACAGAGCCCTCTCGAGTTCCATCGTCGACATTCCCTTGCGTGTTACGGGAGCTTGGGACATTGACGCATGCGACTGGACTCGTTTCCGTTGCTCCATACCCTTCGGTAGGACGGATTTTGAAGACATCTTCAAAGGCACCGAACAAATCAGCCGGCATCTTCTCCGCACCGACCACGACAACCTCCAGCGATGCAAACTGCTCGGGCTCGATGCGGCGCACGTAGCTTCGTAGAAAGGTGGGTGTGCCTAGAAGGACCGTTAGCTTGTTTGCATGGACAAGCTTTCCGATCTGACGGGGTTCGAGTGGATTGAAATGATAGGCGGCGGAAGAGGGCAACGTCATCGCGCCCCAGAGGGTTACGGTAAAACCGAACGAATGAAAAAAAGGAAGAATCCCTAGGAATCCGTCTCGGTCCAGAACGCGAATGTAGGCGTTGAAGCCCTGGATGTTCGAAGCGACGTTGGTGAAGGTGAGAGGAACCCCCTTAGGAGCACCGGTGGAGCCCGAGGTGAAGATGATGGTCAAGAGATCATCGGGTTTGAATTTGTTCAGACCCAAGTTTCGGTGGACCAAGAACTGAGGAAAAATCTTGGAGTTGAGGACTCCGTGGATCTTGTCCCCCATATTGGCTTTGTCACGCACTTCTTCCATGGGAACAACCTTCGCATTGAGGTTGAATCCAAGCTTGTCGATCACCTTCTGGCTGGTGAGAACCGTTTTGATGTCGGCTTGTTCGATGCAGTTGTTGATGATCGATTCGGAGACGGTATAGTTCAAGTTCACGGCGACGCGCCCTGCGAGCGCCAATGCAAAGTTCACGACGGCCCCAGGAACTGTGGGTGGAAGCAAGACACCGACGAATTTCTCATTTGGAGCAAGGATGTCACGTTCCAAGACCCGTTTTAGAACGAGAGTTCGAAGCAAAAGATCGGTCCCGGACAAGGAGATCCCCGTAGAGTCCGCTATCTTCCTTCGAGACCCTTTCTCGCGACAACGTTGAATAAAGATCTTGGGTAAATTCCATTCCCAAGGTTGATCGTGAGGAATCGAGGAGATTGCGGGCTTCGGCATGTGGTGAACCAATCGGATCGGAGAGGAGTGACGGAACAAAGGTTGAGCTAAAGGAACAAAGTTGAGCTAGCGGCAGAGTAAATCCTACCAAAGATTCGATTGAGATTGTAAGTCGGAACAAAAGTACTCCCCCCCATGTAGAACGGAATTCATTCCGTTAAACAACGCTTCCAGTCAAAGCCCCTGATGATATGCGACGCCCGTCACCATCCCATGGCAGCTCGGGCCCCCGCTGGCAGCGAGAGGCTCTACGCACTGAGGGGCTTGTAGGGAAACATCGCAAAAGCGTTCGAGTTACCAGCAGAGTGCGAGAAACTTGGCCATCTACCCCTATCACTCCTACCCCCCCCCCCCCCCCCCCCCCCCCC
>CAYMXM010000133.1:8591-10574 GCA_964394065.1 uncultured Pirellula sp.
CACGCGGTCAACGATGTCGACATCGACATTCCGAAGCCCCCTCACCCCCAGCCCCTCTCCCCTAAAAGGGGCGAGGGGAGCAGATATCTAAAAGCGCGGCGCGTGCTATGATACCTTGGAGGGATGTCTGATTGTCAGCGCTGGCCCTCGCTTACGCCACTCCCTCGCTTACGCCACTCCCTCGCTTACGCCACGGGTTGTGATTTCGGGGCCTCGCCTAAGCATCGGCCAAACAGCCCAAGGTAACTTCCCCTCTGACCTTAAATTTAAGCCTTTAGCCTTAAGCCTTCCCCTTACTTCTCTTTACCCTGAAGCCCCAAAATCGATTTCACCCAGACATCTTCTGTCCCCGTTTCCCAGCGGCCAGGTCGAAGGTAGTAAATCATGGAGGTATCGACTTCATAGCCCCCTTCTCTGCGGACGCGTTCTGATGCGACATACGCAAACACATCGTCTACATAAGCAGCGACCCAGACCTCTTTAAACTGGCTGCTCAGCTCTTGCTCGAAACGGATCTGGAAATCGATGACGACCTCTCCTCCAAGAAAGACCCAAGCAAGCTGATCCCCAAAGGTCCAGAGGTGGGCTGGGACAGGATAGGATTCGGGAAGCTTCCCTTTTTCCTTCAAGATCCCCGTCATGTAATTCCCCCAGAAGCGTTCTTGGTACATCTTTCCTTGAAGACGACTGTCGATGAATTCTTGATTCGGTTGTTCAAAAACCAAATCGGTCGTCGTGAACGCGACAACCGTCGGATGAGGAAGAGGTGTAGTGGCGTTGGGTAGACTCTTAAGAATCGCAGTCGAGAGTTCCTTCGCGTGGACTTTCGTGTGCGCTTCGTATTCTCCTCGCGGATTGGGATTGGAGTCGGCTCCGGTTCCGATGATCGGGAGTGCTACAACGCCAGGCAGTTCCGATTCAAGGTTCGCCGCAGCGAGTCCCGCCCAATCAGCACTTACCTTGTTGATCGCCGGATTGATCGAAGTGCAATGGCATGCGTATTGAAAAGCGATCGCAAGATTCTTCCCCTCTTTAGAGGTGACGTTGAGAATCCTGACCCGGTGATCTGCGGGGCCCGTCGTCGGATCGTTGGTGGGGTTTGGAAGTGGAGTTCGAACCGCTCGACGGTTTTTGGCAAACGTCGCGTTTCCTTCCCCCGTAGTGACTTGGGCCTCTTGCACATTGGCCACCGCATCGGTCATAGCCGCTATCGTTTGATCGACAACTCTTCGCGTGTAACGCTTGGTCGCTTCGACGTCAGCGGGAGCTAGGTCAGAACCAAATAAGTTGACAAGGTATCCCTCTACGTGGGGGGCCGTGTGGGAATGGGTTGTGCACAAGACGACTTGGGCGCGCGAGAGTCCAAAGGCAGAGGATGCTTTCGCTGTTATCTCATCGGTCATCCCAGGAGAGATACCGATCGCATCGAGGGAGATCACCATAAGCGCCTTCCCCGCGCTCGGCTTCAAGTAAAGTGCCCGAACCGCAAGAGGATCGTCGACTTGATCGGTCGGTCCCGTTCTCGCAGCATATCCACTGAGCCAGACGGCTCCTTCGGGTGTGATATCTTTCTTTGCGACCCCCGCTTGCCATTTCGATTCCGCGAAGAGAGGGGAAGCTACGAGAAGAAGCTGAAAGGTCGCTATGGCGATAGCGAAGCCACAGATGGAGAGGGCCTTTTTACCTTGGCAGGAAAAGGAAGAAGATTGGAATTTCGGCCATGAGACGAAATAGGTGGGGAAGCTCATCTGCAAATGCATCCTGAAGGAGGGTAGTAAAAACTCCTATTCTAATGCATTTCAGGCGCCAGGTTTCAGGTTTCAGACTTCAGGGGAGAGAGGAGGGAGGACGCATCGGAGTTAAGGGGGGGACGCGAAGCGTCCACCCATCACAACCCGTGGCGTAAGCGAGGGACAGCGTCGCGAGTACACGTAGACCTTGTCGGGAATATCTCAGGCGTTGGGTGGCACGTCCCTGAGGCAC
>CAYMXM010000134.1:0-10537 GCA_964394065.1 uncultured Pirellula sp.
GCTGTCCCTCGCTTACGCCACGGGTTGTGATTTTCGGGCCTCGCTTGCGCGTCGGTCAAGCTACCCAAACACTTTATATTCGCGCCGATGCGTCAGGCCAGGACGAGCCCCCATCCAGACGGAGGGCAACAGGAAAGTGCTAACCACGTCTATTAACCCAAAGTCACAAACATGGGCGTCTTGCCCATGCCACACTCCGTTACGAACCCACTCCAAATCAGGAAGTTATTTCGGGACAGTTCCTAGATGGAAGTGGCTCCCGCTTTCATCAAATATGAGGTGCCTGTCCAATCAATTGTGGCTCTTGTAGAATTCGTTTTGACGGAACTCCTACCTAGAGGCAAGGTCGTTGACTTCATCATTATCGCGCGAGGAACTGTGGATCGCTCGAATCACATTCCAGAATCGCATACTTCGAGCTAGCGGCACCGCCAACGGATCACTCCGCCAAACGCAAAAGTCAGTGTGCTTGGTGCGGTTGACTCCCTCATCAGTTACTACTTTGAGGCCTGCGATATCTTCGACCCCTTTGCCGGTGGGACAAGCGATGCTGTTACCTGACAAACATATCCGGATTTCCGAATCAATCTTGGGATTGGCTGGGGTCGTCTATGAGTCGCTTACGGTTCCGAAATCGCTCGATGACTTGATTGAGAACGTGAAGGCCCGTCTCGAGTCGATGCAATGGCAAACGACATTCTCGACGCAGACCGTTACCCTCGCGCTTTGCTTTCTGCACAGCGTCAATCTGGTTGACGTTGATGTCCGGGGAGATTTCTACCGATGCGATTGATCGAGCTGACCTCCAATCAAAGATCCTTTAAGCCTGTTCGTTTCAACGAAACGGGTTTGTCGTTGATTGTTGGGCGTCACGCGAATCCGGGGGCACGAGCTGCGACATCGACTTACAACGGGGTCGGCAAGTCACTGATCGTAACTCTGATCCATTTTTGCTTGGGGGGAAATCGCAACCCACAGATAGAGGAATTCCTGCCCGGCTGGGAGTTCAACCTTGTTTTTATCCAGGGTGATGCTCGCTACGAAGTTTCGCGCACAGTCGGTGAGTCGCGAGTAAGCTTGAACGGAAAATCTATGTCGTTCACGGAGTACAAGCGACAACTCGATGCGATGATGATCTTTGATTTGTCGAAGACCAAGGTGCCATTCCTGACGCTCAAATCATTGCTCTCGTTCTTTGTTCGGCCGCGACGTAGCTCCTACGTTAGCTACGCTTTTCCAGAGTCAAAATGGAATGCTTACCAGAGTGTTCTTTGCCAGAGTTTCCTGCTTGGCCTTGACTACAACTTAGCGGTTCAGAAGCACGATTTGAAAGAGAATCTGGAGGAACAGCTCACCCAAGCGGACAAGTACAAGAAGGACTCAGACCTGCGGCAGTACTATGTCGGCGACCGAAACGCCGAGGTCGAGCTTGCAGATATCGAGCGAGAAATCGATGAATTGGAAGGACGCTTGCGTCAATTCGAAGTCGCATCCGACTACACCGACCGCAAACAACGGGCAGACCACCTCCATGATTTGCAATTGTCCCTCTCCAACGAGATCGTATCGCATAAGAATCTGATCGCTGACATTGAGCTTGCGTTAGAAGTCCGCCCAGACCTCTCCCCCGAGCAGTTGATATCGCTATATGAGGAAGCAAGGCTGAGTTTTCCGGAAGCGGTAGTCAAACGACTCCATGATGTCGAAGACTTCTACCGAAAGCTAGCCGAGAATCGTCGGCGACGACTGCTTGCTGAGCAGCATGCGATGGAAGCCGATTTAGTTGACCTCCAGTCACGTTTGAAAGAGACCGAGACCCAACTCGACGCGGAACTACAGTATCTCAACGCCCATAGCGCGTTGGACGAGTACACCGAGAACAACCGCTATTTATTGGAGCTCCATGCGAAGAGGGCAAAGATACAGGACTATATTCGGCTGCTCAGCATGTACACCGAGCAAGCCCAAGAAACGCGGCTGGATATGGGGCAAGCAAATTTGCGAACTTCACGGTATTTAAAGCAGATAAAGCCCGAATTGGATACGCTGATGAGCTTGTTTCGTAAGTACGCGCAAGCCCTCTATGGTCCCGTACCGTCGGGGCTTACCGTGGCAAACAACGATGGCGAAAACAAAGTCCGATTCGACATCGACGCGCATATCCCGTACGACCAAGCAGACGGCATCAATCAAGGGAAGATCTTCTGTTTCGATATGTTATTGTTGGTGTTGCAGCAGCGGCACTCAATGGAATTTGTCTTTCATGACAACCGACTCTTCGCAGACATGGATCCCCACCAGCGACTTGCGTTGTTCAAGTTAGCAGACGAAATCTGCAAGGAGTTCGGTTTTCAGTACATTGCGTCCTTGAACGACGATGTACTTGAGTCCGTTCAGTCGCAAGCCGGTGACGAGTTTGACGCACCCTTTTTAAAGCCAGTCATTCTCCAGCTAACGGACGCACCCGATGGAAGTGGCAAGTTACTTGGTATTCAAGTTGACATGCGTTACGAGTCGGAAGCGTAGGGACCTGCTGCATGGTATTCCTGGGAATACGGGGCATCAAGCTAAATGAAGTTTGCGTAAACCGTCATCGAATCGACCGTATTTCAGCGAGTTCCCTAGCAAACGGAATGAAGCTGTCTATCGGTGCGCCTATGCCCCCCCAAAATGCTATCCCCTCCTATTCCATCCTCGTTTCCCCACCTCAACTCCCGGTCCGCCCCCTCTCAGCTTCTCCCCTGACCGATCTCTGCCCCTAATCCGGTCGATCTCCACCACCATTCCCCCCAACAAAGGGACACTCACCCCGTTTCGACTCGAATCCCTCGCACAGGGACACTCTCTCCTTTTCTGGCGGAATCCCAAGTGAGTGTCCCCTGGCTGTTTTGCTTTGGTTCCCATGGGGACACTCTCGCGGTTTCGATCGGAATCAAAGGTGAGTGTCCCTTTGGGGTGGATGCTCTTCCCCTTGCTTCTCCACCCCCGCGCCTCGGCGTGTTCGCGCCTCTGGGTTTCATTCTCTTGACAGTGGCATAGGGTGCGTGAAGTGGTCGCCGATGCGTAAGTGGTCGCCGATGCCAGCCTCGAGTCTCAAGCCTCACTCCTTAAGCTTCCGTTCGTAAGATTCGTTCGATTCGTGATTCATTCCCCAGTCCCTCTGCGTTCTCGGCGGTTAAAATTTCTCTTCGGCAACTCGCTGGCAGCGGGAGGCTTGATGGGCCCTGAACGGGGGGCCGGCTCACTGTGCTGGTGGCGGCTTTGATTGGAAGCGTTGTTTAACGGAATGAATTCCGTTCTACATTGGCTGGCATTCACTCGCCCTCCCTGACATTAAGAAATTTCCCAATTCGATTCCACTTCAACTTCAGACCGCTGATGCGCTACCAAAGTTCAGATACGTCGGATGATATTTTTTGTCAACGACGCCGTTGGCTTCAAGGAGTAGCATCTGGCCTGCTTGGCGGGCTCCTTGGCGCCAACGTTCCGACAAGTCGTGCCGTTGGAAATGAAAGCAATCCGCGTCGAGGACTCTATGTCCAACAAGGAAAGTACTGGTTAGGTGAGACCCCCATCCGAGCGTTGGGGGTGAACTATTTTGATTGCTTTTTACGCATGCTTACGACGGATCCCAAGGACTACAAAGCAGCAGTAGAACGGTGCGAAAGGGGATTCGCTGATCTTCAGAGCCTGGGCATTCCATTCGTTCGATTCAACGCGGGGGCTTTCTATCCCAAAGGCTGGGAGTTGTACGACCAGAATTTGGACACTTACTTCCAGCGAATGGAGCGCTTTGTTCAAATGGCGGAAGGACACAAGATAGGGTTGATCCCTTCCCTCTTTTGGACCTTCTTCACGCAACCCGGTCGGGCTCAAGAACCGCTTGCGGCATTGGGGAACCGGGCGAGCAAAACTCACGAATTGATTCGACGCTACACCCATGAAGTTGTCCAACGCTTTCGAGGCTCCCCTGCGATCTGGGCTTGGGAGTTTGGGAACGAATACAATTTGAATGTAGATCTTCCCAACCAACGGGAGTTGCTGCGAGGTTGGTACCATCCAGAATTGGGAATGCCATCGGAGCCAGGTGAACAGGATTTTTTAAAAAGCCGAGACGTTCGCATTGCAACCGAGGCATTCGCCAAGTCGGTGCGTGAACTGGATCCCGATCGTGCGATCTTCACCGGACACGCCGCACCTCGATCGGCCGCTTGGCATCTTGAGCATGAAGGAACCTGGGATGCGGATTCCCCCGAACAATGGGGAAACACTCTCGCGGCGCAGAATCTTTCTCCTTGCGATGGACTCAGCATTCACTTCTACCCGTTTCATAGTGACGGATCGGGGCTCGCGGGGGATCCAGGGGAAGATACATTGCGCGTAGCGAGCGAGGTGGCTGTTCGGACTGGCCAACCTTTGTGGGTCGGGGAATTCGCCCCGGACCCTAAAGCAGATGCCCCTACTCGACGGGAGCAGTTTCAGAGCATTTTGCAGTGGCTGGAGAACCATCAAATTACTCTGGCGGCAGCATGGGTCTACGACCTTGCTTCCCAACCGGAGAACGATCTTTCACTTTCTGAACAACGCTCTCTCTTGGAGATGCTGGGGGACGCGAACCGCGTTTAGACATCTGCGCCCCTCGACTCGCTCAAAGCCTCCACAATCTCCGCCAGCTCAAACAACTCCACCCAGAGCAACCTCACAACACACCTTACCTGCCATAGTGCGCTACCGAATAAAAGTTAACACAGAGCCGCTGAGGCGCGAGGACGCGGAGAAGAAAATCCTAGACGCTTAGGGACACTCTCACTACACCGAGCGAAACCGGAGGTGAGTGTCCCTGGCTGTTTTGTGCCCGCCCCCAAACACAAGGATCCTGATGATGGGAGCTTCCCAAGACTCGAGGACGTTGGCTTGATCTGTTCGCAGACTACCATGCTCGCATCGAGATCGTTTATCTCGAACCGCCCCTGGAGGTGCTACTTCGTCAGAACAAATCTCGCAGTGAGGCGGTTCCCGAGTCGGTGATCCGTAAACTGGCCGAGAAATGCGAACCTCCGACTTGGGGGGAGGTGCATGATTTAGTGATGTAGGGTGTGTGAAGCGGTCGCGGTCACCATCTCAATAGGGCCCGCTAGCTATCGAGGGTCTCTGCCTCATGTAGCGTCCCTAAGGAACTGTACCGAAATAACTTCTCGATGATATCTTTTCTGTCACTCGAACGCCCCCATTCATCCCGGGGAGCAGAATCAAAAACTCACGCAAAGGGGCCAAGGCGCAAAGGAAGGGGCGAGGGATGGTCGATTTATTCCTTTGCGCCTTTGCGTGAGTTCTAGAACCACGAATCGGACGAATCTTACGAATCAGGTTTGAGGAGTCAACCAAGGGGACACTCTCACCACACCAACCGATACTGGAGGTGAGTGTCCCTTTGGTTCCTTGAAAGGAACACCTAGTAAAGCAAGCCGGCTATCCGGTGAAGATCTGAATTGGTTGGTCGGCGCCGAGAGGGCTATGGAAGGGCAATGGCATAATGAACGTGAGGATCTGCTCAACGGGGGGGGATTCATTTCCGACACCCCGCCATCGTCGCAGCAGTCGACTTCCAGTCCGGACTCTTATTGTTTAGTGACACCTGAGGTTGGTCGGCACATGGGGTTTCCATCTGCTCTGGTGGCCAGAAGATCGATAGCGGCTTGATGCTGACGGAGTCTTTGTATCTCGGTTCCCGCCTCTGTTAGCGTAGCAACCACGGTTCCAGCACACGCGACGCATCGGCCAGCCTCGCGATTGAAATCGTCGACGGTGCGACCGAATGGTTCGAGGGGATTCAGTGGACCAGGATAGAGTCTAAAGGGATCTACATGACACTTGCTGGTCATTTGTGTGCACAAAACCTTTGCCCCCATCGTGAGAAGTCGAGCAATAACCTCCTCGCGTGGATGTACCGGCTTTCTAACCGTGCCTACCGACAGCACTGCGATCTCCGCCTTGATAGCTTCTTGGTACAGCCAATCCAAGTCGGATGACGATGCTCCAATTAGGCCTCCATGATGCGGGACAGCCAAAACGTTGCATTTCAACGGTGGGTTTCGCAGGTTCTGCAAACTCAGTCCCATTCGGCTACAGGCAAATCGGCTGAGGTTCCAATGGATTCGACCAAGTCATCTTGGGCTATTTCGCGTTCGGAACGAAGTCCTGAAACTCGCTGAATGAACCGAATGCTCAAGAGCTCGCGAGTGAGGGGATCACGCTCCGTGATCGCTTCGATCGGTTGTCCTGGCAAATAGGTGATAAAGTCGTCACAAGCGACCTGTGAGATCTGGATTTCTTCACGGAACCCGCCGTCCCAAAGGATGGCCGTCGGATACGAACGTTTCTGATACATCACCTCGCCGAACTGACGAACCAAAATAGGTGTACGGTTGCGGAACAATGTCACATCAATCACGTCGCCGATCAACGTCCAAGTAGACTTGTCTTCGTTCGACATTTCGAAGGGACGCATGTGAAAGAGTCGTTGGAAAGCTGCGTGGACCTTTAGATTAAGATCATCAATTGCCTCACGCTCCGAAGCTCCTTCGCCGACAAACGTAGGGCTTAACGAAGGGACGTGCAAGCGATTGAGGGCTCGATAGTATTTTCCGGTCAACTTGGTTCGAAGTTGATACACTGTACCGCCGACGGATATCTCCACCAGCTGAACCGAGCCAGAATCATAGACACCACCGCAGTGATGCCGCTGCGGTTCTTGGTGAGTGCAAAACTGAGCGTAATGGACGATCTGGGGCTGGTTATCAACGATGAACGGCATCAATGATCTTCTTCGATGGGGCCGAAAAACTGCTGCGTTCGCTTCGTTACGCAGGCCAAAAAACAGTCTACCAGAAATTCGTGGTTCGCCGAGAGGCCATCTCGAAACGCATGCTCGTTCTCGAAATCGAGCTTTTCGCATGACTTCTCCCAGTCAAGCCGAAACCGAAGTTCGTCGGGACGTTCTGTTGGAACCAGTTCGAGGCCAAGCTGCATGATCTCGCCATCGTGAGGGGCTTTGGTCACAAACTCAGAGGAAAGATAGATCGAATTACCATAGGGTTCGTCGGGGATGTCTTTTGCTACAGAAAAGAAGTCCGAGATCTGAATCGGCTTCCCTTCTGTCGGAATGGTAACGATGTCTGTGTAATGGATGATGGCTCGACGGATTGCAGACGGTTGATAGATTTGCCGGTAAGTTTCGAGATGACGGAATGTCTCATCCAATAGGAAATTGAACCCCGGGTACTCCGCACCCCCTTGGAGCAAATTAAAGGCCATCCTGTCATCGCCTAGCTGGAGCACCTTCTTCTCATCCTTCGTTTGCATTCGGATGAGGTCGATCGTCGTTCTTCGGTCCGTGACGATAGGCATCGAGCCATCGGTTTTCTCAGCTACAATGACTTCCTGCGTTGCGATAAAGTTTGCCCGTGGAAATTCCTCGCGATAGTGCTCTCTAAACTTTCGCGCATCTTCGATCCAGTCCGTCTTATTCGGCCTGGGATGAAAATCGAAGCCAATCCAGGCTTCGACTATTGGCGGGTTAGCAAATCGTGACACGTGTAGGGAGTGTTAAAGTTGTTCTTCAGTGAGTCAAGGTTAGTACGATACGGGCGATTCTTTCCATCTTCGGATCTGACAGTCGTAACCGCCAGTTTCTTCCTTACAATCGATACAAACCACCATCTCAGGCATGCGTTATCGGCCTTGACCAGTATCCATCTTAGTTGCCCTCTTTGCTAGCAAAGGTGTCTGCTGAACTTTATTCCCTGATATTTGCAGGGGATTGCAGGGCGGATTCTGGCGAACCTTTTTCAAATTGGTGTGTCTCCGAAAGGGGCCTTTGGGCGGAGGGGAGATTAACTGAGCATTGCAGGCTCGGCCCTAACCCGTTTAGGAACAGTCCCGAAACAACTTCCCGATTTGAACAGGCTAGAGATCGTGGTGCACTCAAGATTTAGGCTCCCTTCGCCCCCTTTGGGGGAGAAAGGCTGGGGATGAGGGGGTAGCGACTTAGTCAACGATGGGCACAGTTAGATCTCACTTCTACCCCTCACTCCCGGCCCCTCTCCCCGAAGCGGGGCGAGGGGAGCAGAGATATAAAGCGCGGCAGGTACCAAGACTAAAAACAGGGAGTTATTTCGGGACAGGTCCTAAGCGCGATTTGATGGAGGCGCGTTTTTCGGCGCTGTCCCTCGCTTACGCGTCGGGTTGTGATGGTAACCTTTCCTACGCAAATTGTCCTACAGCACGCCCCCAACTACAAGGATCCTGATGATGGGAGCTTCCCAAGACTCGAGGACGTTGGCTTGATCTGTTCGCAGACTACCATGCTCGCATCGAGATCGTTTATCTCGAACCGCCCCTGGAGGTGCTACTTCGTCAGAACAAATCTCGCAGTGAGGCGGTTCCCGAGTCGGTGATCCGTAAACTGGCCGAGAAATGCGAACCTCCGACTTGGGAAGAAGGGCATGATTTAGTGATGTAGGGTGTGTGAAGCGGTCGCGGTCGCCATCTCAATAGGGCCCGCTAGCTATCGAAGGTCTCTGCCTCATGTAGCGTTCCTAACAATGCGACCGCGCAACACACCGTGAGTGTACGTGGTGGAACGAGGTACATTGACAGCGTCAGCTACACTTCGGTGTGTTCCGCAGTCCAGGGAGAGGAGATGGGGAGCAGCCATGTGAAGGTGACGTATCTTCACTGTCTATTCGCCATAGCAGTTCGGACTGCTGCACACACCCTACTTGTGCTTGGGACAGCGGAGGGGAGTAACCACGAATCGGACGAATCTTACGAATCAGGTTTGAGGGGGTGTTGCCTGCAAGGGCAATCGCATTCTACCATTGCACAACAGTGAGATTGGGGACGGCGAGTAAGTCACTATCTGTCGTAGCCACCGTGCAATCACCCGGAACCCGAGATATTCCCGGCGAGGGGCCACGTTTACTGGCAACGCGGTCCCTCGCTAACGCGTCGGGTTGTGATGGGGGGACGCTTCGCGTCCGCCCCATTTCGACAGAGCTAATGATTGTCGTATCCAGCGGCGAATGGTTTCTTCGATAGGGAACTGGGGGGTCCAGCCAAGTTGTTCTTGGGCTTTGTTGGAGGTGACGCACCAACCGACGGTGGTCGCCTCCCGAATCTTATCTCGGCTGAGGGTTGTCTTAGTTCCAAGAGTACTCCTGCCTAGCTCCGCCAAACACCCCGCGAACCAACCGATGGCATGGGGGAGAGCTATCGTGAGGGCATAGTTGCCGGTGACCTCTCGGTATAAATCTTTAATTTGATTGAGCGAAAGAGGCTGAGAGTCTGCTCCGTTGTAAATTCCTTGTCCCAGAAATTCTGGGGAATCGTATTCTTGGAACGGGGGAACGATTTCCCCTTCCTCCGATGCGGCGATGATTAGCTTTATCAAGTCGGAGACCTCGACGAAGGCCAAGGGTTGATCACTACTCTTGACGGCTGGACAGAAACGGAGGCGATGGAGGGATTTGAGAATCTGGATAAACTCAGTATCCCCCTCACCAAAAACAATTCCTGGGCGAACGATCGTGATCGGCATCTTGTCCGAATAGATGCTGACCGATCTTTCGCCTTGAAGCTTGCTCGTACCGTAGTCGGAAATCGGATCCGGTGGATCGGACTCGTGGCGCGGTTTATCTTGGGTTGCAGGCCCGGCTGCTGCGATGGAACTGATATAGACGAAGCGAGGTGGCAAGGTTTGGGCGGCGTAGTGCGATGCGAGTAATCTCGTCCCCTCACCATTGACTTGAAGGAGACTCGAAAGACTTCCAGCTAGTTTCCCGGCTAAGTGGAAAACGGCATCCACCTCTGGTAGCTTGTCTCGCATCCCAGACGCAAATTTTTTATCCGCAACGTCAAATTCCACGGGTGTGATCCCGTTGCTTATAAGAGCTTCCCGCTTTTGAACTGATCGATAGGTGCCGAACAGGACCTCGTACCTCGTTTTTAGTTCATTGCAAAGATGCTTTCCAATGAACCCCGTTGCACCGGTAACAAGAGCCCGTCGCGGCTTTTTGTCTTCTTTCATCCGTAGTGAATGATCCCTGTTTCCACCGAGTAAACTCGGTGGGGAGCCGACAGAAGGGGGAGTTTTCAACTCAAAGACATATGTAGTCTCGTAGTAGTTTACAAATCCAAATCTTTCCTGTCCTACCTATATTACGATCTTTTCATCAGGCCACCCTCGCGATTGGGGGGGCGGTTAGGGGGATCCATACCAATGGAAACGTTGTACTTCACGCTCCCCTCCCCGATCCGTTGGATCGACCCTCCCCAAAGGGGAGGGTTGTTTTCCACCAAGGGGAGGGTTGTTTTCCACCTGCTGCGCGGTGGAAAAAAGTCAAATAGCGTAACTTCTAAAGGCGTAAGCGAGGGACAGCGTTGCGAGTGCTCGTAGCCCTTGTCGGAAATATCTCAAGGCGCCGGGTGGCACGTCCCTGAGGCACGAAGGGCGTGCTGTGAGACCTGGGATGGATGT
>CAYMXM010000135.1:0-10500 GCA_964394065.1 uncultured Pirellula sp.
GCAGTGCGCGTTGCTCAGTTTTCGATGTTTGCAGCAGTGCGTTCGCGACGATCTGAGGAGCTAGGACAATGCAGAGCTGCCTGATCGGTAGCGGATACTGTTGTTGCGTGCTCCCTGGAAACTCGTTGCGATAGTCTCTGCAGCCTTTCCCACATCCTTGTGGTTCCTGCTGTAACTGGGTATTTCCAACCGCTGGCAACCAGACATCCACCCAAGGTCTCACAGCACGCCCTGCGTGCCTCAGGGACGTGCCACCCGGCGCCTGAGTATTCCCGACAAAGGCTACGTGCACTCGCAACGCTATCCCTCGCTTACGCCACGGGTTGTGATGGGGGGGACGCTTCGCGTCCACCCCTTTACTCCGATGCGTCAGGCCCCACCCTCAGCCCCACCAAATGCTTTATAGCATTCCACTCCATGCTTCTATTTGCATTCCTCCACTTCTTCTTCCGTGTGTTCCGTGTCTTCCGTGGTTCCCTCTAACTCCCCGCACCCGCTTCATCGCTCAATCGCTGAACAATGAAACGATCTTCATCGGGATCGACGGTTCGGAGGACGAGTTCGAGTCGGTCGGACTGGACGTTGCACCAAATGGGACGGTCTCCGCTAGCCAAATACTCGGCGAGCGCCGAAGGACTCAACCCATTCGGAACGATGCTCAACACGACGCTGGGAACTCGGAGATTCCCCCAAACACCCATCCCGATCCTGCACCCTTTCTCCTCGAGCG
This sequence comes from uncultured Pirellula sp., assembly GCA_964394065.1. Classification (GTDB taxonomy): domain Bacteria; phylum Planctomycetota; class Planctomycetia; order Pirellulales; family Pirellulaceae; genus JBKCUI01. The sequence goes on from CAYMXM010000135.1 coordinate 731, forward strand.
TCAACGATTCGATCCGCGACATCCCGGTCAATTGAGCCACCATCTTCTGGCCTCGGAATCGAAGATTCTCCATGCTCGTCGTGGCGAATTGTCCGACCGGCGTTTCCTCCCAACGTTGGCGCGACTCGGTCGCCGTCAACACGCGATAGAGCCATGCTTGCGATAGAGGTGAGGCTTCCAATCCAGTGTTCGCAAGGGTTCGCTGGATCTGCTCCCACCAAGGGGACTTCTTGCGAGCGAGGATCAAGCAGGTCTCTCCACCACTGATCCAACCGTCACACGGCACGAGGATCATGTCGACACCTCGGTCCCAGCGATCGATGATGGAAGTTCCCAATGGAGGAACCCCACCCGACGATTCGGTCCCATCGGTCGGGTGAAGCGAGCCATCGAAAAGAACTTCCACCCAAGTCCCTCGACGCTCATGGCACCATTCTTTCCACGATGCGGACGACTCGCCAGCCCCCGTCCCCTCCCGATGCTCCGCGGAGCGGTTTCCTTGCGAGTCGATGTTCGGAATGGAGTTCGGGGAGGTGGTTAGAAGAATCGGTTCTTCCAATGCGGGAAGGGAATCGAAATCCTCTTGGGTGCATTCTTGATTCGAACCCACCTCGTGAACACTCCGCCCCAGTTCATCCAAGGGAGAGCGAAGAGTCCCGGTTGCGGCTGTTCCGTAGCGAAAGGGGCGTACGATGTCGATCCGAGGAAGGATCCACGATCGCTTGCTCTCTTTCCCCATTCCCATCTCCGCGATCGCCAACGCGGTCAATGCACTGGAGACGTTACTGGCTACGAGGATTTCATGGGCGCCGGTCAAACCCATCGCGAGGGTCTTGAGATTGCGCGTCGCCGCCACCGATTCGGAGGTTCCCAACAACGCTTCAGCCATCCATCGGGAATTGTCGGGGGAGGTGAGACCATTTGTCCAACGGCTGGAGAAAAGTTCCCCCGTCCCGTTGATCCCCGTTCCTCCCTTTTTTCCTTTCGGGCTCCCCCCCCAGGGATCCGCGACCGAATCGACCCAACGCCCCGCTTGTTGGAAAAGGTTCTGAATCCCTTCGACGCTCAGGACTTCTTTGACATCGGTCGCCCCCACCTTGTCAATCGCCTCTTTCAAGGCAGAGACCATTTGAGGTTGTCCGACGACCTGCGCGAGCTGTTTTAGGGTTTCCAACGGCAACGGCAGCAAATCTTTTAGTTGGGGAGGGATCTTCATGGCAAAAGCGATCTGTTACAAGGAAAAACAGAAGGTACATTCAAGCTTATAGATCTTCTTGATTTTCAACTGGGGTACAATGGAACATCCCTTCCACACCCGCAGAATGTCATAATTCGGCAGGTTCGAGACTGCTGACCGAGCGATTGGGCGACCAAGAAAACGGGCGAACGCTTGCCGCCGAACATTGAATTTGATGAGCTTATGGATTGTATGAACCGGAAAACAGGATGTCGACAGAACGTACCCGTGGTGCAATCACAACCCGACGCGTTAGCGAGGGACAGCACTGGCAACCACGCATCCAATGCAAAGTCTAGCAGCACGCCCTTCGTGCCTCAGGGATGTGCCACCCGACGCCGGAAACATTCCCCGCGAGGGCTACGCTCACTCGCAACGCTATCCCTCGCTAACGCGTCGGGTTGTGATGGGAGGACGCTTCGCGTCCTGCCCCTTACCGCCGATGTGTCAGGTCACCCCCAGCCCCTCTCCCCTAAGAGGGGCGAGGGGAGCGGAGATCTAAGCCGCTCCGCGGCGAGCTTTTTAATCGTGGCCCGGGCGTCTCGCCCGCGCTTCGTATCGCCACCTCAAAATCTGCGCATCGGGTTTCTATCGGCCATATTTGCGATCTTCATCGGAGTGTGCCAGCCCACTTCGGTTGGTCTGCTGACTGCGGCGGAGAGTCGTTCAGCACCGGCTCCCGCTGCGGAGAAGGAAAAAGCAGCGGGATCGAAAGAAATCGATGCGAGGCTTACCCAGGCTCTCCTTGCGGATCTTCACTCCCCCAGCTATCGGACGCGACGGGAAGCATTTTTGAAGCTATGCGACCGGGACTATCCGATCGATGATTGGCTCCAATCCGAGGTTTCTAGCCCGAACCCGCACGATGCTTCTCTAGCTGCTTGGCTCACGCAACTACGACGGACCGACGGTCCCTTGAGTGATCGCCTGGAGGTCCTTACCGCCTACCAGCGGGCTTCTCAGGGGGACGACTCGGCTCTCTATCAGTTCATCCTCGGGAACCGTTGGGACCGAGTCTTGGAGGTTCTCGAAATCCTCCCTCCCCAATCGCAGTTAGCCATCCTTAAAGATCAGGCCGGATTGGCGCGATACGTCGAGCTCGCTTGGGGATCTGGCAACGAATGGGCTGTTCCAAAGTTGCTCAACATCGTGGTCGGCGACGAGGAGCGTGTCCCCATCAACCGTTGGTGGCGCGACCTAGGAATGCCCGACGACTGGAAGCTCGACGAGCCCGACACCCCGATCGTCCATCTCTCAAGGCTCGAAGCGGACGGAAAGTGGAAAGAAGCGATTCGGTTCGCACACGAGAATAGGATGCCTGAGCAACTAGGGCGATTGCACATCCTGGGGGGGGATTGGGCGGGATGGCTGCAGCTTAACTCGGAGGAACGCGAACATCGCGTCGGAGGGGGAACTCCGTTTGAACAGGGGGGGAGAGACATGAACACCCAGCGGCTCATCGCACATCTCCTCTTGGGGAAGATGGATGATGCCAAGTTGACTTGGCAGAGAATCAAAGAAGACTCGCAGGGGATTTCCGTTCCCGGCTTTTTGACTCTCGCCCTCGCGATGAACGATCAAGATGCTTTTAAAACACACCTTGGGAAGATCGATCAAGAAACCACGTTCGATGTCCAATTGTTCCAACGTGGGAGCCTGAAGGATGCTTTTGCAGTAAAGGGGCTCACCGATCTGGAAAGCAAAGAGGGGAAGAAGAGCTGGGCCAAAGGGCAATTGGAAAAACTCTTTCAGATACGCGGACATGAAGCGATTCGTCGCGATCCGGCGCGAGACCCATTGCGAACCTTCTTGAGTGCGATTCACCAGTCCGGCGACGACGATCTTCAACAAGCCGCTGACGAAGTATGCGCCGCAGAGTTGAAGAAGGACTCTCATTCTACCGGATCGGTTCGTTCTCGCGATCTACTCATGATTTGGAGTACAGGGAATCAGCGTTCGAAAGGAACGGATTACCTACGCAACCTTTCTCTTGAGAAGAAGTATCCCTTGACGGTGTTCGGGAAGCGGTCGATTCAAGAAGAGAGTGAATCGACCGAAGAGCCCTGTTTTCAAATTGTATTCGGTCGCAATCTGGTCGAACCTTATTTGATCTACGAGTACCTCGTTCGAGAGGCGATGACTCTTCCTGGTGCATCTCCCGAAGATGCGATCAACCGATCCTTTGACCTCCTCGATGATCTGTACTACGGGCGAAAGCCCAAGGAATGGGAGGACTTGAGCCCCCTTAAAGATTTGGTGATGGGGGTTCGAAAACGGATTCTCGAGTTGCATCGGGACGACGGATCCTTTTGCAGTTCGATGGCGAGCCTCTTCGAAACGATGGGGGATACCAACGAAGCAATTGGTATGCTTCAGGATTGGACGGTCAGCCGCGATTCGCACAAACAGCTTGCACTTCTCTTGGAGAAAGCGGGAAAAGCGGATCTCGCGGGGAAGATTCTTGCGAGATATCAGGGCACGACGCTCGGAAGGGATAACTATTGGTACCTCGAAACCACCCGGCTCTTGGAGCTTGGGGACCAGATTGAGGAGCTGGATCGACTTCGTCGACAACAATTCGCGTTGGTCCACACCCTTCCCTATTTGGTCGCTTCCCCCTTTTATTCACCGATTCCCGAGGAGCTGATTCAAAGGAGCCCCGACGTTCCTGTCCTCTTAGAGAAATGGCGACGACTTTCACCCTTGCGTATGGCCCATGCCGAATCGGTCGTCCGGTACATGCGGAGCAAGGAAGATATCTCTTGCATCGTGCCCGCCTATCGAGCGAGTTGCATCAGCCTCTTTGTTCGGTCTGCCGATTTACTCCGTGTTGGAGAACAAGGGACGCGCACTTTGCTGATGAATGCACTCCCCATCCTGGTCCTTCATGCGATTCACGAAAAGGATCAGGTAGAAGTCGACCGCTGGCTTCGCATGGCCCACCGAATCGAGCCGACGCAAATCCAACTTCCGATCGACGTATTGCCCTGGGCGGACAAAGTCTTTCCTCGGGAAGTGGTCGATGCTTGGTTTGACCTCTATTACGACTCGATGGTGCAATCGATCGAAGCGTTTCCTGAAGACGCGGTCACGTTGAACAACACGGCCTGGTTGTGCGCGATCTGCGATCGAAAAATGGATAAAGCAAAAGAGTTTGCCGATCGAGCCGTTGCAAAACGGTATGACCCGACTTATCTAGATACACTCGCAGAGGTGGAGTTCCGATTGGGAAAGGTCGTAGAAGCGATCGAAATCTCGCAACGTTGCCGAGAGATGGAACCACGCGAAGCGCAGCACAAGCAGCAGATCGAACGATTTGTAAAGGAACTCAACGTCGAGCATGAGTGAACCAGAAACCGAACCAGAAACCGCCAAGCCCGTCCTGGAAATATTCCGAGGAAGTTCTGAGGAACTCGACCGACGTCTTCGCGCTGCGGCCGAGGAGTTGCAACTTGCGATCCCCGAGGAAGCGTGGCCAGGAATTCAGCGTTACTGCGAAGCCCTTTGGGGCTGGAACACCCGGGTCAATCTCACGAGGCACACGACTCCCGAGTTGTTCGTTAAGCGGGATCTTCTCGACTCCTGGCACGTCTCGCAACTGTTAGATCCAAAGGAAGAGATTCTCGACGTTGGAACCGGAAGTGGGGTCCCTGGCATCCTGGTCGCCATCTTGCGTCCCGACGTGCAGGTCACCTTGTGCGACAGCGTTGCGAAGAAGGCGAAGGTGGTGGATGAAATCGTCTTGAAGCTCGGGCTCAAGGTTCCCGTCTATCCCCAGAGCGTCCAGTCGTTGCTGGAAGAGTTCCGATACGACACCTTGACGTCCCGAGCGGTCGGCCCGTTGGTGAAGCTTTGTCGATGGTTAGAACCCTATTGGCACACCTTCGGGCGCATGCTCGCGATCAAAGGTCCTAAGTGGCCGGACGAACGAGGAGAAGCGCGTCACCGAGGCCTTTTGAAAAAGGTGGAATTGCGAAAGCTCGTGTCGTATCCCATGCCTGACACCCATTCCGAGAGCACGATTCTGCAGTTGAAACGGATTGGTTAGCCCTCCCACCATTCTTTGCGCCTTGGAGTGAGTCCCTTAGAGGATTTTGGAAACACAGAGGCACAGAGAGCACAGAGTTTAGGAAAGTACTTGAGAATCTAAAACTCTCTGCGTCACTCTGTGCCTCTGTGTTTAAAAAAAAGCGTCTTCAAAACTTGAGCGTCGAGCTCGTATTCGAAGCCTATTTGCTCAAATGATCGCTAAGCAATCGCATCGATCTTGCGCAAAAACTCGCGAAGGGAGCGGGCTCGGTGGCTGATGGCTCGTTTGACACTGAGCCCCATCTCGGCAAAGGTCTGGTGATATTCGAGGACTTCAAAGAGAGGATCGTATCCGAATCCACCTTCTCCTCGGGGAGCGGTCAACACGCGTCCCCAGCATTCCCCACTAGCCACGAGATGGACCTTCCCTTCGGGATCGGACAATGCGATTGTGGAGACATAGTAGGCAGATCGCTTCTCCGTTGGAATATCCTTCATTCTCTGGAGGAGCAGCGCATTGTTCGTTGCGTCGGTTGCCCCTGGCCCGCTGAAGCGAGCCGAGTAGATTCCTGGTTCCCCATCCAGACTAGGAACGCAAAGGCCACTATCCTCGCCGATCGCCCACAACTTCCGATGCATCGCTTGAGCCCGAGCCTTGATCATGGCGTTCTCAAGAAAGGTCGTGCCGTTTTCCTCTACGTCGTATGTGTCGGAAAAGTCCTTCGGGACTTTGAGCTGAAACCCGCGAGGAACGAGTTCCCGATCCAGCTCAAGAATCTTCTTTTTGTTGTTCGTTCCCAGATAGAGAACGGGGGACTTCATCAAATCACTAAGTTGGTACGGCATCAGTGGGGACCTGCTAGGGAGCAGGGCGGCCATGGATCAATTGAAGAGTCGGCGAGTCTCCGGCAGGTTCATCGTATACGATTCCCCCTTGACTGCGCCGAGTGGAAACGGGGCGTCCCGATGGTGCGTTCGATGTGTTCTGCCCAGACGATGAAACGATCGCATCCGGTGGTGGTACACGCGACACCGCGTAATTCGATTCTAGCGCCGTCGGTTCCTCGATGCGATAAGTCGTTTCCCTCGAAGAGGGTTGGTGCATGGCCAGTGGGATGTCGGTTCCTGAATTCAATCTAGCCGCGATCGTTTTGGTTGTTGCAACAAACTGCTCGCGCGTCCCCGCGTCGATATTCCCCAGTCTCGATGCCAAATTTAGCATGCCAGTCGGATTGGTTGCTGCGACTTGCGAGATTTGCCCCACGAAGGAAACGCACTCGATGAAATTCTGGTCAGCGCTTTTGTTGACAAGTGGTCCCAAGGTCCGAACAACGAGGTCGGCACCGATATTCTCAAGCTTCAGGAACACGTCCATGGTGACCGTCATCTGGCTCAGCCCAACCCCGCCAGCGGGGAGTTTGCTCGCTGCGGCAGGTTGGTTGTGCAGCATGATGATGCTTTGTCCCTGCAACTCTTTGGGCCACATCGGTCCTTTGTAAGCTCCGGTAACGTGATAGATATGAGTTGAGTCGTTGCCGAAGATGAGATCCATCTTACAGGTGGTCCCCGCCCCGTCGTTTCCCTGCAACTGATACTGTCCGATCCGCTGAAGAGTCACGCGGGTGATTCCCATCACGTCCCAAATATTGACCATCACATCGGGGTTGCGAGCGAGGAAGGTGAACATCTCAGGCTCGCATTCCATCGTCTCGGTCGGGAGTCGCCGAAAGTAGCTCGCATGCTCGACGATGGACCGAATTTTGGTAGAGGCGTTTGGGGTTAATCTGTCGTAGGGGATAGCTCGAATTGCAGCGTCGCGGGCTTCGCGAGTCGAGTTCCCAATCGGCGGGCCATCCCCCCGTGCGGCGCTCTGCCCTAAGGAGATTCCGGCGAGAATAGATGAGACCAGCACGCATGCTGCGAGCGCACGAACCGAATTCGCAAAACGCAAAGCTGGCATTCTTATTCCGTGTGGGAACGAGAACTCAGGATACTGAACCTGGAATTGGCGCCCCTACCAACCCAAGAGGGGTTCAGTCGTCGGTTTTGTATCGTCATCGAAGAACGAATAAGGCCAGTTGATTTGGAAAGAATCGATTTTAGAGGCTGAGGCGTGAGGGGTGAGGCTTGAGGAAGAAGAGGGAACCACGAATCAAACGAATCTTACGAATGAATGGAAGGGCACTTGTGATGGGGGGACGCTTCGCGCCCACCCCCTTAACTCCGATGCGTCAGCCCAGGCCAGGCTGGGGGTGGCTGTCACCGCTTCATTTTTTTCTCTTTTTCCGATAAAACTCTACGTTTCGCTGATGCAGAATAGCATACTGCGGGGCGTTTTCCCTTTCGGTCATTGACTTTCACTATCCAAAACCATGCCACTTATTGTTCAAAAGTTCGGTGGAACCAGCGTTGCGACCCCTGAAAAGATCCGGGAAGCGGCTCGGAAAGCGATTCGCGCCCAGCAAGAGGGAAACCAAGTCGTCGTCGTCGTCAGCGCCATGGGGCACAACACCGATCACCTGATCGAACTCTCTCAGGAGATCACCGACGAGCCATCGGCTCGTGAAATGGACATGCTTTTAAGCACTGGCGAACAGGTGAGCGTCGCTCTGATGGCGATGGCTGTCCAAAAGTTCGGGAACAAAGCGGTTTCCATGACCGGAGCTCAAATGGGAATCCAAACGGACAATTCCTACACAAAAGCCCGTATTAAGAAGATTTCTACCGAGCGAATCCGCAAGCTTCTCGACGAGGGAAACATCGTCATCGCAGCGGGATTCCAAGGGGTCGACGACGATTTGAACATTACGACCCTAGGACGAGGAGGGAGCGATACGACAGCCGTATCCCTTGCTGCTGTCCTTCGGGCGGATGCTTGCGAGATCTACACCGACGTTGACGGCGTCTACACGACCGATCCCCGATTGCTTCCCGAAGCACGCCAGATGGGGCAAATCAGCTACGACGAAATGCTGGAACTGGCGAGTCTCGGCGCCGGAGTCATGCACAATCGATCGATCGAATTTGCCAAAAAGTTCAATGTCCCGATTCGAGTTCGAAGCAGCTTCTCCGACGTCCCCGGCTCGATGATCGTCGCCCAGCCTGAGTCGGATTCCGTTTCCGTCTGCGGGGCAGCCCTCACATTAGGGGAAGCGAGAATCACCATCCAAGGGGTTCCCGATCATCCAGGTACGAGCCACGAGATCTTCAAACGGCTTGCCGATCGAAAGATCACGGTCGATATGATCGTTCAGAACATCGGGCAAGAGTCCCTGGCCGACATCTCCTTCACCGTCCCGAGCAGCGAACTGAAAAGCGCTCTCAAAGGTGTGAACGAAGCTGCCAAGGTGGTCGGGGCCACCGGCGTGACCCACGACGACTCGGTGGCGAAGGTGTCGGTGGTCGGAGTCGGTATGGCGAAGCAAACCGGGGTTGCTCAAAAGATGTTCGAATCTCTCGCCGCAGCAGGGATCAATATCCAGATGATCACCACCAGCGAAATCAAGATCAGCGTTTTGGTAGAGCGATCCGACGCGCAAAGCGCATTGCGGGCCGTTCACAACGCGTTCCATCTCCATCAAAAACCCGAGGATGCAAACACCTGGACGATCGGCGCCCAACGCGCTCCCGAGATGAGTGTTAGCGAGATCGTTGAAAAGCTTAGAAGCTCTAACATGGAGCAGCTAACCCTCCTCGATATCTCTCTCGTGAGAAATCAGGCACGCGTCACCCTCGCAGGGGTCCCGGACACCCCCGGCCTTGCGGAAACCGTTTTCAAAGCGGTCGCCAAAGTAGGAATTTTCGTCGATATGATCGTTCAAAGCTACGACGGATTTCAAGGAGAGACGGCGATCAGCTTCACGATCCCCGAGGATCAGCTCGACGATTGCATGAAGGTTTGCGAAGGACTCAGCATCAAGTTCCGCAAAGTCACGGGAGCAAAAGATATCGTGAAGCTCTCTGTCAGCGGCATCGGCCTCCGTAGCCACACCAGTGTTGCGATCGCCATGTTCAAAGCCCTCGCAGATAACGGCATCAATGTCTTGATGATCAACACGAGCGAACTCCGAGTCAACGTCGTCATCGAAGGGAAAGACGCGGAGAAAGGATTGCAAGCGCTCCAGGAGACATTTAAAGAAGTGCTGATGGGATGAAGTAAGGGGTGAGTTGCGAGCGTTGAGTGTTGAGCCTTTCCTCTCGGCAACGCTGTGAGGCATTTTTCCTGCAGGGGAGTGGCGTTTTTTGTTTGACCTGGGGCTCGTCCTCGCCGGACGCGGCTTTGGCGTCCTAGCACGCGTCGCGCTTTTGATTATCTGCTCCCCGAAAATCACAACCCGTGGCGTAAGCGAGGGACAGCGTGGGCAACCAGGCATCCTGTCCAAGGATCACAGCACGCCCTTCGTGCCTCTGGGGCGTGCCACCCAAACTAGGCTCCCTTTTACCCAAACTGCCAATGTTACTAGCACTCCTACCCCTCACCCCCAGCCCCTCTCCCCTAAAAGGG
>CAYMXM010000136.1:0-3773 GCA_964394065.1 uncultured Pirellula sp.
ATATCCCGAAGGGATTACAGCCATTAGCCGGTGGTAAGCGCAGCGCCACCACCGGAGAATCGTGAAGAGGCTCCAACGATCCCGGAGGGATCGCAGAAGCGTCAGGGTTACTAGCAGCGAACGAGAAACTCGGCCATTGTTTCTAACACTTCTACCCCTCACCCCCAGCCCCTCTCCCCTATAAGGGGCGAGGGGAGCGAACATCTAAAAGCGTAGCGTGTGCAAAAAATACGGAAGTTATTTCGGAACACCTCGCCGACCTACCATCTATCAAACTTCTCGCGCAACGCTGCAACCCGCTCAGGTTCCTGCTCTGCGAGATTCTCCTTCTCCGTTGGGTCTTTGGTGATATGGTACAACTCCAGCTTTCGCTTTGGCTCGTTCACCGGATCAGGCACGATCAGCTTCCACTCCCCGTCGACGATCCATCGCCAGCGCAAATTCTTTGCAGGAACGTCTAGGTCGACGGCATTGTGGGTGAAGCACTCTCCTTGAATCGATGTCCTCGCCATTCGCTTATCTTTGTCAAGCAGATCGATCCCCGGCAGTCCCTCGGGGAGTTTTATTCCCAAGGCGTTCCAGAGGGTTGGCGCCAAGTCGATGCTTTGTGCCAACGCCTCGCTTTGTTCGGCTGCGACTTGGCCAGGCCAACGGATCAGGATAGGAGTTCGCAAACCACCGTTGTAAGGAGACTGCTTGGATCGAGGATCGAATCCAGCGGCATCTTCCTTTTGAATCCATCCGTTGTCCGCGATATAGACCACGATCGTGTTGTCGGACAAACCGCGTCGATCGAGGGTTCCGAGCAATTGTCCAACCGTTTCGTCGAACCATTCCACCATCGCCCAGTATCTAGCAATCGGAAGACTCGGAGTGAGGGGACGATACTTTTCCAGCAATCGATCTGGAGGGGTATGAGGAGTGTGAGGAAGCATCGGTGCATACCAGACCATGAAAGGTTTGCTCTTGGCAGAACACTCGTCCAAGAACTCTTCGATCGGCTGCATCGTTTCTCGACCAATCTTCAGCCCCTTATCTCCGTGACGCCCTCCATCGGTCATCCCGTGTGTGAATCCACCTTGCCGAAAATCTCCCTGCCACCACTTCCCGGTTTGCAAGGTGAGATACCCATTCTCCGAAAGGGTTCGAGCAAGAGTGGGAACGCTTCGCATGTGCTCGTTCATTCGTTCCCGACCTTGAAGAAAGGCCTCCGAGCGATGGTACTCCTGATTGGAGAGGCCGGGGACTTGGGGAGGATCGTTCGAGGTGATTTTGTGTTGATGGGGATAGAGCCCCGTCATGATCGTCGCGAGGCTTGGGCAACAAAGGCTTGATGGGACATAACCTCGTTTGAAGGTGAGGCTGCTCGCAGCGAGTCGATCGATGTTAGGAGTTTGGATATGCGGATGCCCCATGAACCCATAGTCGGTCCAAGCGTGATCATCCGAGATAATCATGACCACATTCGGAGGCGCCGCGAGAAGAGAACCTCCCCCTAACAGACCGCAGAATAGAAACAAGGAAAGGAAGCGTAGCCATGAACGGAACATAGGAATCCTAACAAAAGAAAAAAGTAAAATCGCCAAAGGCTGGTGAACAACCACGAATCGTCCACAGTAGATATCTGCTCCCCTCGCCCCGCTTCGGGGAGAGGGGCTGGGGGTGAGGGGTAGAAGTGAGCGCAACACCCGTTACCAAACATCCCCGAGAAGATAACGCAATCGTTTTCCTGGTTCTTCACCGAGCTCGGTTGCAATCTCGTTCATTCGCAGCTCCATGAGTAGCGAGATTGGTGAAAAATTGGGGAAGTCTATGAAACGGAGTCGCTCAGCAGCACAAGGCCGCACCGTGAGAAAAACCATGCAAAACAGGAGAAGAACAATTCGTCGCATATGGAAATCCTCGGAGGGAGAATCGTCAGAACCGTTTGTATTGTAGGGTCTGTGCCGGGAAGCGGCGGTGAGTGTTCTCTTTTTTCCGTGTCTTCCGTGTATTCCGTGGTCCCTCCCACTTCGCTGTTCCCCTCCCCCCTTTCCCATCCAATACGCTATCCTTTATGCTCTACAAGAGTCACTTCGAAACGGTTTTGATTGAGGTCATACGATGAACAATATGAAGCAGGTAATTTCATTGATTCTCGGTGGTGGGAGAGGAACACGGCTCTATCCACTGACGAAGATCCGGGCCAAACCTGCAGTACCCCTTGCCGGCAAGTACCGCTTGATCGACATCCCGATCAGCAACTGCCTTCACAGCGGCATCAATCAGATCTACGTCGTGACGCAGTTCTTGAGCGTCTCGCTTCATCAGCACATTCGCCAAACCTACAGGTTCGATAACTTCAACGGCGGATTCGTTGAACTCCTCGCCGCTCAACAAACGATGGAGGGGGGAACGGAGTGGTACGAAGGAACCGCAGACGCCGTCCGAAAGAACCTGCGATACTTCGATGAAAAGGATTGCAAGTACGTTCTGATCCTGAGCGGGGATCAGCTTTACTACATGGACTATGCCAAGATGTTGCAGACGCACATCGAGAGCAACGCCGATGTCACGATCGCGACAAAGCCGGTTCCGCGATCCGCAGCGCACGCTCTCGGGATCATGCGATGCGACGACACAGGGCGCGTCACCGGGTTCTTGGAAAAACCGAAGACCGATGAAGAGATCAATATGGTCTCCACCAATCCCTCTTGGATCGACGCTCGTGGGATCGACTCGCAAGGGCGAGATTGCTTGGCGAGCATGGGGCTTTACATCTTCAACAAAGAACTCTTGTTCGATGTCTTGAACAAGACCAACTACAGCGACTTCGGGAAAGAGGTCTTCCCCGCTGCGGTTCGATCTCGCAAAGTCCAAGCCCACTTGTTCGACGACTACTGGGAAGATATCGGAACCATTCGGGCTTTCTACGATGCGAACTTGGCTCTCAGTCAAGCGAACCCCGAGTTCAATCTGTTCGACGCAGCGCATCCGGTCTATAGCCGCGCAAGATTTCTTCCCCCCTCGGTGATCGATGGAGCGACGATTTCGAATTCTCTCGTCGCCGACGGTTGTCGAATCGGGAAAGGAACCAAGATTGAGAACAGCGTGATCGGGCTTCGATGCGTGATCGGAGAAGGGGTTACGATTCGTAACAGCATCATCATGGGCTCCGATTATTCGGAGACCGAAGATGACCTTGCGAAGAATGCGGCAGCAGGAGCCGTTCCGGTCGGGATCGGATCGGGAAGTCTCATCGACGGTTCTATCTTGGATAAAAACGTCCGTGTCGGACGTCATGTGCAAGTCATCAATCGACTCAACGTCAACGAGTCGGACCAGTTCGACCCCTGCTTCATCCGCGATGCGATCCCGATCGTTACCAAGGATGCAACACTCCCTGACGGTTGGACGATGAAGTAGCTGCCGCACATTGTAGAACGGAATTCATTCCGTTAAACAACGTCTCCAGCTCCCGCCCCTGTTGAACGCAATGCAGGCTACCAACTCAGGGCCATCGAAGGCCCCCCTTGGCAGCGAGAGCCTCTCAACACCAGCGGGGGCTTTAAGAGCCCAGAATAGGAGGACCGGCTCACCGCGCGGGCAGGGGCCAATGTAGAACGGAATTCATTCCGTTAACCGCCGCTTCCACCTCCTGCCCCTGTTGAACGTATTGCAGGCTACCAACTCAGGGCCATCAAAGGCCCCAAGTGCAGCGAGAGCCTCTCAACACCAGCGGGGGGCTTTGAGAGCCCTGAATAGGAGACCGGCTCACCGCACGGGTAGGGGCT
>CAYMXM010000136.1:3873-10465 GCA_964394065.1 uncultured Pirellula sp.
TTGAATGGAGGCGTTGTTTAACGGAATAAATTCCGTTCTACATTGGCCGCCTCCAACTCCTGCCCCTGTTGAACGTATTGCAGGCTACCAAATCAGGGCCATCGAAGGCCCCAAGTGCAGCGAGAGCCTCTCAACACCAGCGGGGGCTTTGAGAGCCCTGAATAGGAGACCGGCTCACCGCGCGGGTAGGGGCTTTGAATGGAGGCGTTGTTTAACGGAATAAATTCCGTTCTACATTGGCCGCCTCCACTTCCAGTGTGTTCCGTGGCCGCTTTTTGGGGTACGAATGTGATTGCAATGGAAACGATGATTGATTCGCTATCTCGATCAAAGTTTGAAGCATCGGCCACTTCACACACCCTACGACAACTGTTGATTTGTCCCACGGAAAATTTCTTGATTCGTAAGATTCGCTTGATTCGTGGTTTATCCCCCCTTCTTCCTGAAGTCTGAAGTCTGAATTTTTTGCAATCGTGGTGTTAGATTGGGAGAATCGGAGCGTTAATCTTTTTGGTTGTACGCTTTTCTTCTCCCTTCTCGATTCCACGAAAGAACTCTTCGGATGTCCCGGTTCCCGTCGACGAGCATCTCGCTTCTCGCCTCCATGGCGGATGGGGGCGTCGAACATCCGGGGTGGAGGACCTTTGTTCAGATCTATGCACCAGCCATTCATCGCTGGCTCCTCTCGAAAGGGCTTGCGCAAGCCGATGCGGAGGACTGCGCTCAATCGGCGCTCCTTTCGGTCTTTCGATCCCTCCATACCTATCAAGACGACCACCGCCCTGCATCCTTTCGGCGTTGGCTCCAACGGGTTGTCAAAAACGAACTCATCAACACCCTTCGAAAGAACGGTCGCTCCCCTCGTGGTCCCAACGATAGCCGCATATGGCAAGCCCTCGCCGAAGAACTAGCGGTTCGAGAAGATGCCGACGCTCAGATCGAACGGGAGTATCAGACGAGCCTCTTCCTCGCCGCAGCAGATGAAGTTCGCGAGAGTGTCGAAGAGAAGACTTGGTTGGCGTTCTGGAAAACGCAGATGGAACAAAAGCCGAGTCCTGTTGTCGCGATGGAACTCGGGCTGAGTGTCGGGTCGGTCTACGTTGCGAAAGGACGCGTTCTTAAACGGCTTCAACAAGTGGTCCAACGTTTGGAGGATCCCCAATGAACACCGAACGAACTACGTGCAAACCGGAACAGATCCATGCCTTCTTTTCCGAAAAGCTTCCACCGAATGAACTTTGCGAATTGGAGTCGCATCTCTCGGTCTGCGAGCTCTGCCAATCCCGGTTCGAGACAGGACTCGCCCAATACTCCGATGTGATCGATCGAGTGGAATCGATTCGGACCAGTGGGCTCGACACGCTCGAGCTTCACAAGAGAAACATCCGTTCCAAAGACTCCCTCGGTGAGCATGGCTGGAACGTCGATTTGGTCAAGCGATTCTTACCTCCTTCGCCGAACCCGGACGCGCTCGGGAAGCTGGGAGAGTTCGATCTGGTCGAATTACTCGGTGCTGGCGGGATGGGGTTGGTCTTCAAGGCATGGGATGGGGAACTTCATCGCCATGTCGCCATGAAAGTTCTCGCACCTCACTACAGTCTCCTCGGAGCGTCGAAGAAGCGATTTCTTCGGGAGGCTCAGACGGCGGCGAGCATCGTCAGTCCCTACGTTGTTCCGATCCATGCGGTCGCGACCGAGAACGACATTCCATATCTCGTGATGAGCTACGTTCCCGGTTGCAACTTCGAGGAGCGATTGCAATTGGAAGGGACCCTAACGCCGTTGGAAACCCTTCGCATCGCCCATCAGATTGCGATGGGGTTGGCGGCGGCGCACGAGCGAGGTTTGGTGCATCGAGATGTTAAACCAGGAAATGTGTTGTTGGAGCGAGGAACCTCTCGGGTTTGGTTGACCGACTTTGGGTTAGCGCAAGCGGCCGACAGCGCGAGCTTGACCCACAGCGGGCTGATCGCCGGGACGCCTTGTTATATGAGCCCCGAGCAAGCTCGTGGTGAGACGGTCGATCATCGAAGCGATTTGTATAGCTTGGGTGGGGTCATGTACACGATGGTGGTCGGGCATCCACCCTTTCGCGCCCCGACCGCTTACGCGGTGATCAAGCGAATCATCGAGGACGAGCCCCGTTCGCTTCGAAGCCATTCACCTGAGATTCCAGCTTGGTTCGATCGCTTGGTGATGAAACTCTTGGCGAAGGAACCGTCGGATCGATTCTCTAGTTCGAAAGAAGTTGCCGAGGTATTGGCCATGTGTGAGATGCATTGTGAGAACCCCGTGCAACATCCGGTACCTGATGTTTTGAAAGAGAGTCGTAGTCCTCCTCGTCAGAGTCGATTACGTCGATGGGCGGGTCTCGTCACGCTATCCGTATTGGCATCGGGGGGGATTCTCTATGGGTTGACGCAGTTGCCCGATCGGTTTTCTAGCGATCTTGGCAGGGTTCAGTTGAATCCCACGACGGGAGAACCTCGCAGCTCGACGCAGAACAGGGCCAGCCTCTTTGTCTGGGAAGACGAAGCGCATGGAAGGGAAGAGATTTTTAGGATTCAGGAAAGGATCGAGCGATTGGAATCGGGTGGGGGAACCACGGAATACACGGAAGACACGGAAAAAAGAAATTGGTAGGTTTCCGCCGCGAAGCGGTGAAAACCTACCAATATCATTCCTTTCCTTTTAATCCTCACCCCTTCTTTTCAACCTTCTAACTTCAAACTTCTTTTCCGTGTCTTCCGTGTATTCCGTGGTTCCTTCTCCCAAAACAAACTTCAAAAGGTTTTACTTATGAAAATTCAAATCAGCAGACTTAGAAATTGCAGAGCATGGCTCATTGCACTTGCGGCCATGTTGCCACTTGGGGCTTGTTGTGCGTGGGGGCAAGATGAATCGACTAGCTCCGGTGCCCCGAAGAGTGAGCAGCAAACCAACACTCGTCCGAAGGAGGCAACGTCAGGTCCTTTGGGAGATACGTACTCTGGAGGGATGGACGCCTCTGGTATGGACCCACCTTCTCCCTCTCTCCCCTCGTTCGACGGCATGGTATCCCTCAGGTATGAAATTATGGTTGGGCGAGTCACGGTCCACTCCGCAAGTAGCTTCGGTATCTTTTTGAATTCGGACAACGATCCAGAACAACGATACTACACAGACACTCTGCGCGAGGGGAGCGACCTTTACGGTATGGATATGGCTGATCCCTACATGACGGGTGGAGGGGTGGGTGGAATGGGAGGCATTCCTCGCCCCAAATCCCTCATCGCTTGCCCGGCGGCTCTTTTTCACCCTCCTAAGAATGGTAGAGGATCGGAAGAATCACTCCGTGGTTTGGCCGCCGAAATGGTGGTACGCCGTCTCACAGCCCGCATAGGTTATTTCGGAGAGGCAGATTTCGGAGGGTATGGGGGGGATCCGTATGTTGGTTCAGCGGGTGGCTATGGCCATACGAGCTCTTCAATTCCGAACATTCTGAAAGAGGGGGATCTCCAAATCCATGGCGATATTGCGATCGTGAAACACAGCTTGTTCAATCAAGCTGGAGTGGACTACTCCCGAATTCCGGTAGCGTCGGATCTGCAGCCTACGGATACGGTTCGTGCTTATTCGAGCGATTTAATGCCTGTTTTTGAAGACAAGTCTTGGGAAAGCCTTGTCTCATCAGACTCTCGCGCCGAACTTCATATGGGCATCGCGTTGTTTCATATGAACAAGCTAATCGGCATCCAGGCGAAATCGGGTTACAAACCGCAGCTGATCAAGATCGACGACATACTCGATGCGTATGTGGCTTCTTTGAAGCAACAGGGAAGTACCAATCCGATGACGCAGACCGTCTTTCAAGGCGTTTCTTCGCCTGTTCCCAACTCAGCACCAGTAACTGGAACCTCTATCTTTCCTCCTTTTCCATCTCTTTCCTCAAATGGGGCTTCGTCTCCAAACGCAAAACCGAGAGGATCCAGCGAAGAGCGACTTCTCCCTTTGCTAGTGCAATGGCAACAGAGCAAGTCGGAAGAGGAGAAACAAAAGAGCTTAGAGACGCTTCGGGAGGCGATCGCTACGGAGTTCGATTCGTTGCGGAAGATTCGCAAGGGAGAGATCGAAGATCTCCGAGCGAGGCTCAAGGAGTTGGAAGATGCCGAGAATGAAAAACTCGAGTCCCGAGAATCGATCATCAACGAACGCATGAAACGGCTTGTTGGGGAGTAGAAGGCGCCTCGCTCAAGTTTGGTCGACGCGTAAGCGAGACCACGAAAATCACACCCCGTGGCGTTAGTGAGGGACAGCGCTGGCAACCACACATCCATCCAAGATCTCACAGCACGCCCTTCGTGCCTCAGGGACGTGCCACCCAACTCCTGAGATATTCCCGATAAGGTCTACGTGCACTCGCGACGCTATCCCTCGCTTACGCCACGGGTTGTGATGGGGGACGCTTCGCGTCCACCCACTTAGGAACTGTCCCTAATTAACTTCCGTGTTTTTAAGTCTCGGCGCGCCGAGCCTTTATATCTCTGCTCCCCTCGCCCCTTTTAGGGGAGAGGGGCTGGGGGCGAGGGGTTGAAGTGTTAGCAACATTGGCCGAGTTTAAACTGCCAACTACACTTCCGGTGTGTTGCGTGGCCGCTTTGGGTGCGAAGGTGATTGCAATAGAAACGAGGATTGACTCGCTATCTCGATCTAGGATGGAAGCAGCGGCCACTTCACACACCCTACGACTCTCAAGCCTGCTACAACTACCTCAGCACGTTTGCTGGGATTCCTGTCTGGGTGGGATCTCGGTAGTTGTTGATCGGGACGACGTTCCAGTTGCTCCCGTTGTTATAGCTCCCTGTTGAGGGGCTGTTCGGAATAAAGGTCGCACCGCTCGAAGATGTGCCACTATAGGATGTCCCGCTATAGGTCCCGACGGGACTTGGGAGCCATGCTCCGTTCCCCATCGGTGTCGGGTTCGTAGCGACGTATTGCGTTCCGGCATTCTGGTTGTTTCGGAAGAGCCCGCCAGGGAAGATCGAACCGGCTTGCGTCATGAACTGCGGCCATTGGAACGTAGGGCGATTTGACACGCTCGCGTAGTTGGGTTGAACGGTTCCGTACCCTTGAGGGATATAAGGTTGTTGGTAACCATAGCCCGCTACCCCCGCGTTGGGTGTTGGGTTGTTGATGGGCGCTGCAGCTACCCCACCCATTTGGCGAGAGGCGATCCATGGGTTCGCTCCGTTCCATCCACCGTTGTTGGCGTTGTACGCTGGGGGAACGGCAGCGACGTTCGGCTGCCCAACATTCGGTTGCCCAATGTTCGGTTGGGCTGGGACAGACGCACCCAGAGTTGTCGGGTAGTACTGGGGAGTTGGAACTTGAGCCACCATCGCCTGCGGCGGAACCGTTCCCGGCTGGACGTTCGATGCCGTCGTCGTGCTTTGAGGTTGGAGGGGCAAGTCTGCGAACTTCGGAACCTGACGAGTCTGGGTTACGAGAACCGGAATGATTTTCTTGACGTCCTTTTGAACGTATTTCTGGTAGGTAACCGGTTGGGATACTTGCCTGTATTGCGCTTGATACTGGACGACTGGAACGTACTGCCAGAATTGTCGAGGTTGAACGAAGGGGTTGAGCGTTTGTTCGGTTTGGAGTTGAAGCTGATAGGTAACGATCGGGACATAAGAGGCTTGGGTCGTTTGTTTCTGTTCGGTTACCCATTCAGGAACCCAAACGCGATCGACTTGCTCCTGTTGTTCGTAGCTTACGACCGGAACGGACTCGTATATGATGTAGCGACCGTATTGTTGACCTGAATTAGGATCAACGAAGGTGGAGGTCAACTGCTTGGGTTGCTGCTGGAAGCCATCCTGAGCGAGGAGACTCCCGCAACTGCCGATACTGAGCGCTGCGATTGCAAGGGATTTTATCCAAATATGAGAGACTGGAGATAACGTCATGATTCCCGATTGGCTCCTTGCTCAACTCCGATGCCCTATCACCCACGAGAGACTGGAGCTTGTCCCCCAAGAATCCCTACAGAGATTGCACCCCGACTGCGCAGCCGGCAAACTTAAATCAAAGATGGGATGTACTGTTTCCACCGTTCCAACGCAAGGTCTATCCAATGCTAGCGGAACTTGGATCTACCCGATCGAGGATGGAGTCCCTAATTTGCTAGCAAACGACGCGATAAGGGGCTCCTGAAAACAGGGGCTCAGAAAGAACCGCGGGATGAACCACGAATCGGACGAATCTTACAAATGAGGGGCCAAGGCTGTCAAAAGGTTGGTGTTGACACGGGTTTTTGAGTGTCTGGATTAATTCCTTTTTTAACCGCAGGGGGCGCAGAGAATCGCAGAGGAGAACACAAGATTTAGCTTTGCATCCTCTGGTATCCCGAAGGGATTACAGCACATAGCTGCGGGCGTAAGCCCGCAGATAGCTCGGCCTACCTTGCCTTGAGCCGCGAATGCGGCGGCAGCATAGAGGGGTGCTGCCGCCGCATTCGCGGCTCGAAAATATCATTTGCTCAGAGCCCGTGGGCTGACGCCCACGGCTATGCGCTACCATCGCTTCGCGATTTAAAACCAAGACAATCGCT
>CAYMXM010000137.1:0-10436 GCA_964394065.1 uncultured Pirellula sp.
CCTCGCTTACGCCACGGGTTGTGATTTTCGGGCCTCGCTTACGCGTCGGCCAAACTATCCAAACACTTTATATTCGCGCCGATGCGTCAGGCCACCCCCAGCCCCTCTCCCCTAAAAGGGGCGAGGGGAGCGGAGATCTTAGAGCGCGGCGCGTTCTAGGACGCGAAAGCGGTGTCCGACCGGGGACGAGCCTACATGTTTCCGGCTCAGTCGAAGGTTATAACTCTATTGTGCTTCGTAAACTCGGTAGTTAGGTGAAAGGCAGATATCAAACTACCACCGTGGCCCGGGCGTCTCGCCCGGAACAGCCTTTGCGACTCCGGGCGAGACGCCCGGGCCACGTATGGAAATGGTAAAAACTTATCGGCCAATCGCCTTAACTCTCTAACTCCGGAACCAATCCCATTATGAAGAACCAATCGGTGAAGAACCAATCGGTACTGTATTCCCGAGTCGTGGGGGTCCTAATGCTGGTGCACGCTTTGCTCGTCGCATGGTGCGCCCTTCGGTATGGATTCGCGTGGACAGAGGTGGGGTTGCTCCCGGCGGGTATTCTCGATTGGCGATATGGTACGTTCGATGTCTTTCGTGTGAACCCTCCCTTAATCCGTATGTGGGGGACCCTCCCCGCAATCCCCTTCGCTCCGGAATTCCCATTCTCCGGGACGGCACCTGACCCGAGGATCCGAGCAGAGTGGGATCTCGCCAGTAGGATGATAGAAGCTGATCCAATCGCAGCCCAGCGGGCGCTTTCGATTGCAAGGTTGGCCTGTATTCCTTTCTCGCTCGCAGGGTTGTGGGTGGCGGCGCGATGGGGAAAGGAACTGTTCGGGAATGGCGCCGGTGTCGGAGCCGCTATCCTCTGGGCTTTCTTTCCTTACATGATCGGCTACGGCTCCTTGATCAGTGGGGATGCGCAAGCGGCTAGCATGGGGCTAGTGACCTTCTACCTCTTTCGCCGTTGGCTCGCGCAACCCGATTGGACAGGTACCTACTTCCTCGGCATCGTTCTCGGACTGACTCTCCTGACGAAAACGAGCTGGTTGATTTTGCTCGGACTCCTTCCTCTTCTCTGGATGGCCATTCGAGCAGGGGATTGGATCCTACGTCCAAATAAGGCACGACTGTGGAAAGAGAGACTCTTCGATCGAAGCTTGTGGCAGGAACCGATTCGAATGGCCTCTGTTCTTATGATCGCTCTATTCCTGGTAAATCTTCTCTACGGTTTTGGCGGGAGCTTTCGGCGATTGGACAGCTATGAGTTTATCAGCAAGGCACTCGCCGGAAGCAACGAATGGGAGCAAGACAACTGGAGTGGCAATCGTTTTCAGGGAACGTGGCTCGGTCTGGTTCCCGTCCCGCTACCGGAGGACATGGTGATCGGAATCGATCTACAAAAATGGGACTTCGACCGAGAACGTTGGTCTTACTTCCGTGGGGAATGGCGCGATCATGGATGGTGGTACTACTATTTGTATGGGCTCGGTGCGAAACTCCAACTTGGGTTCTGGATGCTGTTCGCTTTAGCCGTGATCGGGATGCTGGCTCGCCCAACTTGGCGAGCTCACTGGTCAGATGAGTTGTTGCTTTGGACTCCGATGGTTCTCATCCTAACAGCAGCAAGCTTGGAAACCGGCTTGAACCGACACCTCCGATATGTGCTACCTGCCCTCCCCTTCGGACTGGTGATCGCAAGCCGATCGTTTCTGGCCTTCCGGGAAGAGGTACGGGGGATGCGAGCTTTGGCAACAGGTGGGATCGCATGGATGATCGGGAGCAGTCTCTGGATCTATCCCCATAGCCTCTCCTATTTCAACGAATCGATCGGCGGGCCGAAGGAAGCCCATTGGCATTTCAATGCGAGCAATCTCGATTGGGGACAGGATTTCCATTTTTTGAGACAATGGCAACTGGCGAACCCCGAAAAGAAACCTCTGTATGTTACGAACTATTTGCTCCTAACCCCTCCTCAGATGGCGGGAATCGAGAGCGCGGGGAGTGTTCCTACGATCGCCTCCAATGCGAGTGGGACTTCCGATGATTGGAGTGCTCTTCCTGAGGGATGGTATGCGATCGATCGAGAGTCCATACTTCGTCAAATAGGGGATTACCGATACCTTCAAAAGCTGGAACCGGTCGGATGGGCAGGTTATGGTTTTCAAATATTCGAAATAACCCCCGAAGTGAAAGCGAAATTTGGTTCTTTCTGACTCAGACGCCGTATGGATTTTGGAAACACAGAGGCACCGAGTGACACAGAGAGTTTACGAATGGGTTTCTCTTCTATTGGCAATCACCTTCCTGGTGATCAGCCCCAGGGAGACGAATGCGATAACGATGAACAGATAACCGTACCACGGAAATTGAGCCACATACATGTTAGGAGTTGTGATCCCGTAGTGCTCCAATTCAAACTCTTCTGCAGGAGGGGCATCTAGGTTAAGTTTCACCTGGAGGAGGTCGAAATAGTTGGGCTTTTCTTTCTCAAGAGAGCCACCCTCAGTTGCGATCTTCTCAGGAACTAACGGTAGGCTCTCTGAATAACTGTAAACTCCTTTCATGCGGCCTCGCTTTTGGTTTGCTGCAACAAAGATGAGGTCGAAACTCATGATGCGTGACGAATGCTCCGGATCCACATACAACTCTGCAGTGTCAAACACAGGGGTACGATCCCTTGCTAGTCGATCCTTAAAGTTAAAATTTTCCATTCCAGGTAGGTACTTCATCCCAATCTTAATCAGCCCCTCGTCAATAGCCTCGCAGGAGACAATCTCGTACTCTTTGCTGTCCAAAAGACTCAGAACAGGAACGCCAGAGATGCACGCCCCACCCATCAGAAAGCCTTGTGGCGAATAGGTGATTCTTTCATCTTTCCTAAGTGGGAAACCGGTTTTGCCTAGGTTCCAAGACGATTCTCCTTTGGGTTTGTAAACGATAAATGACCCATGCGAATTCCAAAGGTAATGCACCTCTTCCTTGTCATCGGACTCCATCCGTTTAAGCAACGTACCCCGAACCGCAAATAGCATGTTTCGGTCCTTAACTTGACGGGAGGACATCGTGTTCTTGGAGCTCACGGTAGCCGTTCCAGAACACAATTGAAGAGTGTTAGTAAGATCCTCCCAATCCTTAAGCACACGCTTGGCCAACTCATTCTCCTCACCCAACGCCAAGCCACTCGGCCAAAGGCAGAGCATGAGACATCCCACCATCGCCAAAGTCTGTTTACAAGAAAGAGGTTTCATTTTTATTGGCTCCAGTTGCTTGATGTGTCGCTCTTCGTAAAGCCCGTTCAAATCGGGAAGTTATTTCGAGACAATTCCTTATTCATCATTTCTTCAGTAACGATCGAATCACTACAGCACCGATGATCAGTATCACCACAGCGTAGGCGACTAGTCGTCCATTGAATCCAGTAGAATCTCCCAGGTTGGACGGGAGGTTGTAGAACTCCAAGGTGAACTCACGGGGATCAGGTTTAGCGACAGAAATTCGTTTGACGTGAGTCGTGTAGGTGGCAGGTTGCTTTTCCGAAAAGCTCTTTCCTTCAGTCTCGAATCCTATTAAGTTCCCCTCCGCGTCCCACTCGTTATACCGAATCGTTCGCATCCGAGAGGGTTTGCCGTCAGAAGTATTCAGTTCATGGCGTTCGGCAAGCCATTGCAACGAACGATCAAATCGTGATTTGCCGATACTTCCACTATTCAAAAACTTGTACTCTACCTCCACCTGCTGCTTGTCAACGGCGCGCTCCCCAATGACTTCAATCCTGTTATTCTCGATTAGCTCGAGGAGTGAGCCGGAACCGGAGATCGCTATCGGAGCATAGATAGGCTCCGCCACGCCTGCGACTAGAGAATCCTCTCTTTTATCGGAGACCCGTGCGCTCAACGGTTTGAATGTGTCGTCCGCATTCTTCGCGATACGGAATGTTTTCTTGGGGCCATTGACGACCGTGGTTTTAGCTTCGGGCCCATCCTTCTTCAGCTCATCCTCGAACCAATAACTAACTAGGTTGTACTTGCCATCGGTCTTGAATCGGATCGTTTTGAAGAGTTCGGTCTTCCCACCGGACTTCTTGGACATCACCGCTTCGTAATCACCAAGCGAGGTCATCGCATAATTCTTCTTGAGCGCTTCCGGGTATTCAGCTCTCCATTGCTCGACGAGATCCTCGCCTAGAAGAGGGTTTGCAAGGAGTGCGAGAGGTACCAACATCATCAAGAATCGCGACGTGCTACACATTCTATTTCTCCTAGTCCTTCACCAAAGATTCACCTTACGCGCAGGGTAATGCTCGCGTGCCGCACCTGAGTGACAAGGTCGGTGCTCTAGGTCTATAGTACACGAACCCAACCCATGGTGTCAACAAGGGGCGACTCGTAGGGTCTGTGGAGTGGTCGCCGCCACAATCTCAAGGCTCCTCGACCACCCAAACCACCCCTCCATCACAACCACCCTCGCACCTCAAGGCGACCACGCAACACACCGGGGTGCGAGCGGAGCGGATCGCTGACATCCCTCTGCATTCATTCGTAAGATTCGTATGATTCGTGGTTCTCCCCTCTTCCTTAACGGAATGAATTCCGTTCTACGACTTTCCACTCCCACCTAACCAACAGAATCACCACCACCGCTTCGATAAGGAAGTAGGTCGCTCCAAGAGGAGTCAAGATGGCGTAATGGATCGCGCAGAGAAAAAGAGTTCCTAAGACATAGATCCCATTTAAAACCGCGATCGTAGCTAGCGGGCCCGTCACATCGGTCGCAAATAAAATCCCGAAAAGGTCGAAACAAGCGAACCCAAAAGCGACAGCAGCCATCAGAACAAGCACCGTAGTCGGGAGCCCGGTCGACACGATCTCGGTCGCTAGCAAGAGGAGGGTCGCTAACGATGTTATCAAAGCACCGATGAAGTCGATAAACAACACGATGCGAGGATTCTGTAGTCGTTCGAAGATGGCTGCAGCCCTTCTGTCTACCATGATCAATGAACGTGCAATTGTCGCAGCCTTATGAGGGCTTCAAGAATCGCCTTCCTGCGTCCACAGCAATCGACGAGCCCGGCATTCGCATAGACATGCTCCCCCTCGTCGGTGAATTGATTCCAAATGATCCCGTGCACATTCGTCTTTGCCAACAGCATCTGCAAAGACTCCAGTCCATTGACCGGTTGGCGAATCCGATTGTCGGCGTCGTTGCTACCATTGCCTCCCTCCAACGATTCGCGAGGGTACTCCCAATTGGAGACGATCGCCGATTTAGAACTGCAACGAGGATCGGGAACCAAGCTGCAGGGGGTCGTCAATTGCACCAGCAACGGAAGCCCCAAGATATTCCAGTGGTCGATCAAATCAGAGATGTCGACAAGATCTCGTGGCAGGCTGCCGTGAGGCCAATAATTGAGATTGATTTCCAGACCGAGCCCCGATAGTCCAAGGTCCGCACGGACCAACGCGTCGGCGAAGTGCAACGGACTGATTCCATCCGCCCGCTGTCCCAAATACTCCGCCCAGGGAGAATCGATCGTTACGATGACCGGGGTCTTCGGATCTGCACGGCGAACTGCTTGAATGACTCCGACGGAAAGATGGAGGATTTGTTCATCGGTGAGCCCCAACGTATTGGGACAGTTGAGACCTGCTGCAGCTGTCCAGAGGTGGACTTGCCCCCGATAGCGTTCGACCACTTTGGTCGCATGTTTGCAGGCCGCGTCGTACATCGACTCGAAGTCGTTGAACAGATAGAGCCATCGTGGAATTGCGTGAGGTTGTAGGTTCAAAAGGGGACCGCCGAAGACTCGGACCGAATGCTCCCGCGCCCATTCCAACTGCTGGTCGAGTTCCTTGAAGCGATCCTCCGATGTGTCCCCCTCCAGAACGCCCAGTTCCATCGATAGCTGGATGGTATTGATCGCAGGGAGGAGACTTTCCGCTTCGGTCCTCCACTCAGGAGTGGGGGTTAGCTTCACACCGAGCAATGTGCTCAGCTGCTTTTCCGACTGGTGCCTAGCCTGGAGCGACTGGGAGATGAAGGCTCTTCCTAAGGGCTTGGAGGCTGAGATGGCTAGGTCGATCGACTTTTGAGCAAGTTGGGTGCATCGTCCCAGGTCTTCCGCAGCGAGGATTGCTTCGACAAAGAAACCTAACGCCTGGTCCATCGTCTGAACGAAGCTGTCCGGGACCTTCAGTCCGATCCGTTGCCAGTCGAACGCGCGACCTCGGATCCGATGGATCGTTCCCCTCGCCAGTTCCAAGATCAGGATGTAGGGCGTTTCCTGACAGCGAAGAGAAGCGGTCGAGAGGAGGAGCGGCCCGTACTCATTGGTCGGCCATACGATCGAGAGCTTCCCTGATTCGGGGACACCGCGCTCGATAGAAAAAATTCCTTGTTCGAGCTGATTTCGGCTGGCCCAGGGGATCCCTTCTAGACCGGAGATGTAGGCAGTCTGCCAAATGTTCGGGTCATACGACTCTGCATCTTTGACTCGAAATCGCAACTGGCCCATGAAATTCAATCGACTTGGAGATTCAAACACTCGAACGGAAACAATCGCAAACCACTCCATTCCTTGCGTTGCTCAAACCCTAGGGAGGAGCAGTGTACTCGATCCGCCACTTCCCTACAATTTACCCTGGAATTGGCCGGACAGATCGGAGTGGACGCGTCAGGCTACCTTTGCACCTCGTTCATTTTATCCAAGATCGCTAGAGCCATGTCGGACCAGCCACTGGTACCCAAACGAAAATTCGATTCCTTGTATCAGGAAGCCTACCTTTCCTTGTGGCGAACTTACGACCGTCTCAAAGCGATCGAGGACCTGTTTTTCTCGGAACAGCAGATCACCCCGCAGCAATACAATGTTCTGCGTCTTCTGGAGAGCGCCCAAAAACCTCTCCCAACCTTGGCGATTGGCCCGCGTCTCGTCTCCCGCGCCCCCGACGTCACTCGCATGCTCGACAAACTCGAACAGGACGGCTGGGTAGAACGCTCCCGGTCCAATGAGGATCGGAGAACGGTTCTCGTCTCCCTTACTCCGAATGGGCATCAGCGTCTGAAGCAGATCTCGGACCCCTTGGATGCCATGCATCGAGCCCAACTCGGCCACCTCTCACCGGAAGATCTCCTCCACCTATGCGAACTTCTCAGCAAAGCACGCAATCCCCACGAACCCGATGAGAGCGTTTGGAAGTAATTCCGAATCTGACAAGATTTTCAGGATGAAACAGGATTGAAGCTAGGTGGGCAGCTATAATTTTGGGCTGTTAAAAAGTCGGTGTTGACACAATTTTTCGGGTGGCGTTTGTATTCCGTTGAAGGTCGCCCCGTCCGACCGGGGCTCGTCCCCGTCGGACACCGCTTTGGCGCCCTAGCAGGCGTCGCGCTTTTGATATCTGCTCCCCTCGCCCCGCTTCGGGGAGAGGGGTAGAAGTGCTAGGCATCGTTAGCCTGATGCAAAAAGCCCACGAAGGTTGACGGAGATCGTTTGTTCGCCCCGTCGAAATCCATGGACAAGCTATCACAGTTGCTAGCTCCCATGCGAATGCTTGCTAAAGCTGACCACTCTTTCTGCAAATTCTCAAAAAACCAGTTGCTTTTTTTCTTGCAAATTCCCAGGTGAAACGGGTTTGTTCGAAAAATCTTGCGGGTGCTCGTTCCTATTGGAACAAACGTTGCGTTCGTTCTTATCGCAACCTCAATCGAGGCAACCATCACTCCTTTATTTGCATAGGAAGAAAATGAAGAAGCAACTTAACCCAACTCGTACGCGCCGCATGCGACGTGGTTTCACCCTCGTCGAATTGCTGGTGGTTATCGCCATCATCGGAATCCTAGTAGGACTCCTACTCCCTGCAGTTCAGGCAGCTCGCGAAGCAGCTCGACGTATGCAATGCTCCAACAATCTGAAGCAAATCGGGCTAGCGACCCATAACTTTGAAAGCACTTTCAAGTTCCTTCCCCCTGCGTTCATCGGGGACAACTCCGATTCGGTCAACAGCTGGGCAACTTGGAACGCTCTGATTCTTCCGTACGTAGAAGCTGGCAATCAATACAACCTGATCGATACTCACTATCGCGTTGCCGATTGGCCTGTGGCCGCTTATCAAACCCAACTCCCCTTCTATTTGTGCCCATCCCGTCCACCTGCAGTCCTCAGTGTCAGTGATTTTGCGACCCCGGGTGGAGCTCTTACCGACTACGCGGCTAGTTTCGGCACCTGGGCCCTCTACACAAACTCGACGGGAGCGATTATCCCAGCAATCCCCGAGAGTATCACCTCCGACTCAGGAGGGAAGCTATATCTAGCGAAGTGGAAAGCGCAGGTCAAAATCGGTGACCTTACCGACGGGACCAGCAATACCACGATCTTCGGCGAAAAGCATATTCGCCCCAACTCCCTCCGTGGTAAGAACGAGGATCGAAGCGCGTTCAGCGCCGTTCGAAATACACACCGTCGCATGATGGGGCACGGTGTCAATGGGACGAATATTCAGGATCGTCCTCTCCTTCCTCCCAACGCCCAAACGCCAACACTGGCGAACTCTAGCTTCGGAAGCGCCCATACCGGCCTCTGCCAATTCGCCTTCGGAGACGGAAGCGTTCACTCCCTGTCGACGGGGACGGACCTTGAAGTTCTCACTCGTCTCGTCACTCGAAACGATGGCCTGCCCGTATCTTTCAACCAATAAGCTCTCGACAAGGAAGTTCACAGATCATGAAGGTTTCTATGCGAAAGTGGTCACCGCTTGGCTTGATATTGGTCGCCATGATCGGTTGCGGCCCCCGCACTCTATCACCTGTCGATGGAAAGGTATTGTTTGAGCCGGGGATCGATTTCCAGTTCGCTGGAGACACGCTGGAAATCCGTTCTGAAAACAGCCCCAGCGATGTTGGATACGGAGAGATCAAACCCGATGGAAGCTTTACCATCGAATCCCTCCGAGATGGAGAGATTGTGAATGGTGCCCCTCCAGGTTCCTATCGGGCGAGAATCGTCATCGCGGATGATGACTACGATCATAAAGCGGCTGCCCTAAAAGCCGTTCCGAAGAAATATTTGAGTTTCGAAACCTCCGGGTTCAGTCTAGACGCTCCCTCCCGGGGGGTAACACTCACCATCTCTAAGTAGCAATCGATAGATGAAACCGTACCTTTCCCTAAGGAACTGTCCTGAAATAACTTCCGTGTTTTTAGCCTTGGCGCACCGCGCTTTATATCTCCGCTCCCCTCGCCCCGCTTCGGGGAGAGGGGCCGGGGGTGAGGGGTAGAATCGCTAGAAACGTCGACCGAATTTGGCTCGATCTACCTTCGTACTCAGCGCAGCGGTACTCGTACTCGAGTACGAGTACGAGTACGAAAAGAGGAACGCCTGCTAGGACACGAAAGCGGCGTCTGGAGGGGGACGAGCCCCATCCAGACGAAAGCCCGCAGAAGAGCGGTAAATACGCCTATTAACCCAATCCAACATGGGCAAGACGCCCATGCCACGCACATTCTCCTTACTGACTTAGCTTACTGATTTAGCATGAAATCTACATTGCGCACGTATGTTCAAGTTTGGATAGCCATAAGTACGCTGGCCCTCGTCTACAGCCCGATGACAGCCATCGCGGCCCCTTGGGAAACGCCCACAGCGCCCGATCCCAAGGGGCCCAATCCCAAGGAGCCCGACCCCAAGGAGCCCGACCCCAAAGAGGTCGAGTTCTTCGAAAAGAAGATTCGCCCGATTCTCGTGGATAACTGCTACATCTGCCATTCGGAACATCACAAGGAGGCTGGTGGGCTGCGCGTTGATGACTTTCGGGCACTGACCGGCAAAGGGCGAACGGGATTCGCGGTCATTCCAGGTGATGCAGAGGGAAGCTTGCTGATACAACGGGTCACGCATTCCGATGACGACAGGACGATGCCTCCTGACCGGCGATTGAGCGAAGAGCAAATCCAGGATCTCAAAACGTGGATCAATCGGGGGGCTGCATGGCCTCCACTGGTGATTCCTCGCGATGTGGATCAAACGCTCGAAGAAGGGATCGTCCCCAATGAAGACCTCAAGGAGAGCCACTGGGCTTGGCAACCTCTCGCCAAACCAACACCGCCGACCTCGTCATCTGATTCGCAAATCAGCGGATGGGCGAGGAATGAGGTCGATCAATTCATTGCTGCCAAGCTAGAAGAGAAGAACCTCCTCCCCGTCCCCGATGCGCATCGAAGCGTCCTTCTTCGACGCCTTACCTATGACCTGACTGGGCTCCCTCCAACGGAGGAAGAACTGGTTGCCTTCCTACTAGATGATTCGGAGCAAGCGATCGAACGCGTGGTAGACCGATTGCTCGCCTCTACGGCCTTTGGGGAGCGTTGGGGACGGCATTGGCTCGATGTCGCTCGCTATGGCGAATCGACTGGCTCTGCGAGAAATTTACCTTACCCACATGCGT
>CAYMXM010000138.1:0-10398 GCA_964394065.1 uncultured Pirellula sp.
GTCCGACCGGGGCTCGTCCCCGTCGGACGATAACACCGGCTGCGGAATAAAAATGGCTGCTTAAAAACCCGTGTTAACGCCACCTTTTTGCCAGCCCGGGCTTGCGCCCAGCAATTCTAACAATTCTCCACGCTCATCGCTTCGCTCTGAGCGTGCCACCCATTTGAGCGTTCCACCCTCTTCCGTGTGCCACCCTCTTCTTCCTATAGCCTAAAGTCCAAAGTCTAAAGCCTTACTCCGAGGCGTTGTTGAACGGTCGTGTGGCACGTCCCTGAGGCACGAAGGGCGTGCTGTGAGACGTTGAGTGGGATGCCTAGTTTCCAGCGCTGTCCCTCGCTTACGCCACGGGTTGTGATTTTCGGGCCTCGCTTACGCGTCGGCCAAACTACCCAAATACTTTAAACGCCTGTACTTGGCCATCGTACTTGCTATCTTGAGAACCCTAAATGAACTCCCAACCACTCTCAACTCGGAGAATCGACGATCATGGCTAGACCTGTCACCTTGTTCACCGGCCAATGGGCCGATCTTTCGCTTGCCAAGCTCGGTCCGATGATCGCGGAATTTGGTTATGACGGGATCGAACTCGCCTGCTGGGGGGATCATTTCGAAGTCGACAAAGCGAATTCCGAGCCTGCCTATTGTGACAACAAGCGAGCCTTTCTCGATGGACTGGGATTGCAATGCCATGCCATCAGCGCTCACCTAGTCGGACAAGCGGTCCTCGATTTGATCGACGAGCGTCACAAGGGGCTTCTTCCTCCTCACGTTTGGGGGGATGGAAAACCGGAGGGAGTGAACGAACGAGCGGCTGAGGAGCTCAAAGCCACGGCTCGAGCCGCGAAGAAGTTCGGTGTGGAGGTCGTCAACGGTTTCACCGGTTCTTCGATTTGGCACTTGAACTATTCCTTCCCTCCCGTTCCTCAGTCGATGATCGATGATGGCTTTTGCCTTCTGGCCAAACGCTTCAATCCGATCTTGGACGAGTTTGCGAAGAACGGCGTTCGCTTCGCTCTAGAGGTCCACCCTACCGAGATTGCATTCGATATCTACTCGGCGGAAATGGCCCTTAAGGCTTTGGACTATCGCCCCGAGTTCGGTTTCAACTTCGACCCAAGCCACTTGATCTGGCAAGGGATCGACCCGGTAGAGTTCATCCGAGCCTTCCCCGATCGGATCTATCACGTCCATATCAAAGATGCAGCGACCCGGCTCAACGGCCGAGCTGGTATTCTCTGTAGTCACTTGAACTTTGGAGACCCACGTCGCGGTTGGGACTTCCGAAGCCCTGGGCGTGGGAATGTCAATTTCGAAGAGATCATTCGCGCTCTCAACGACATCGGCTATCAAGGCCCCTTGTCGGTCGAGTGGGAGGACAGCGGGATGGATCGTGAGTTCGGAGCTGCTGAAGCCGCCGACTTCGTGAAGAGCTTGGACTTTGCACCGAGCAACCGAGCCTTTGATTCTGCGTTTGAGAAAGAGTAATGAGCGAAGCGAAACTATTGTTTGCACCCGAGGATGCGGCGCTCCGGTTCCTTCCCGAAGGGCCGTATCCTTTTGCCCCCGGTAAGTTCTCTTGGGTGGCGATTCAACATGGTGCGACTAGCACCGTTGGTTCGATCAACCTCTTTGACATGAGGACCCAGACGAACCGATCCTATCCCTTGCCAGGACGTCCTGGCTTTGCGTTCGGGACCGATCGAGGGAACTTCGTCGTCGGATGTGAGCGAACCCTGGGGATCTACCATCTCGAAACGGGAGAACTTACTCCGTTGGCCGAGGGGATCGATGGCCATACGACCGGAACCGTGATCAACGATGGGGTGACGTGGGATGGCAATCTGGTCTTTGGCACCAAGGATCTGGAGTTCAAAACCAAGAAGGCTGGACTCTATTTTTGGAGGGGGATCGACAAGAAGCTGTTCCAGTTGCGAGCTGATCAGATATGTAGCAACGGAAAGTGCATCGTCGATCAAGGAGACGGATGGGTTGATTTATTCGACATCGATACACCCACGAAGAAAGTGGTGAAGTATCGAATCGATACGACCGAAGGGAAGATCGACTCGGAGAACACCGTGATCGATCTAAACAACGACTCCTCCTTCCCGGATGGAATGACTCTTTCTCTAGATGGCAAGAGTGTCATTATCTCGATGTACAATCCCAATCCGGCAGCGGCAGGGAGGACCCTACGCGTAAGCCTTGCGAGTGGTGCGATCGAGCAAGAGTGGCTTACCCCGTTGAGCCCTCAAGCGACCTGCCCCCAGTGGTTTGAGCACGACGATAAGCTTTGGCTGATCATCACAACTGCAATAGAACACATGCCCCAGGACCGACAGCTTGAATCCAAAAACGCAGGCTGTTTGTTCGCTTTGCCGATGGGTGAATTGCAGGAACGGGACGCTTATCAAAAGCTGACGCAGTTGTTTAGAGAGTAGGGAGGGGACGCGAAGCGTCCCCCATCACAACCCGTGGCGTAAGCGAGGGACAGCGCTGGCAACCAGGCATCCATCCCAGGTCTCACATCATGCCCTTCGCGCCTCAGGGACGTGCCACCCTACGCTTGAGATACTCCCGACAAGGGCTGCGTGCACTCGCGACGCTGTCCCTCGCTTACGCCACGGGTTGTGATTTTAGGGCCTCGCTTACGCGTCAGCCAAACTACCCAGAGTATTCGAGCTATACGTCGAGCGATCATATGACATCCACTTCCCCATCCACCGCGAATCCCCAGCTTACCCCACCCGCGAAACCACCTTCACAAAGGCTCCGTTGGTTTGGTGGGATCTCCCTCTCGCTCATCGTCTTGATCATTCTCCCTGCTCAAGTGGCATTTCTGCTGAACGGAAAGTCGACCGCAGAGAAGATCTTAACGATGGCTACCCAACCCATTACTCTCTCCATCGTTGCTCTCGGTGCCATCGCTTACGTTGCTTGCCGTGCAGGAAGGCGTGACCTAGCCCTGACCGTCGTGGGGATCATGATTCCACTCTGGGTCTTTGCCACCGATGTGGTGGGGGGGCGGCTCATCAGGGCTTGGGAGTCGCAGGCTCCGGAGGTCAATTGGGACTCGTTACCCACCTACGACTACGTCGTCGTTCTCGGCGGGGGAACCGGGAAGACGCCTAGTGGTCGCGCTCAATTGAGTGGGGCGGGGGATCGGGCAGCCACCGCTGCTCGACTATATCATCGAGGTCTCGCAAAGCATCTTATCACGACTGGGGACGTGCTCAAAATAAAAAAGGCTTTCTCGAGCAACTACGAAGACGCCGACAGGCCGACGGTACAAACCCGGGAGATATGGATCGACTTGGGAGTCCCCGAAGAAAGGATTTTATCTATTGGTGGTGAGAATACTTCCTCGGAGATGGGGGAACTGGCGAAGCATCCGGAATGGTGGGAGGGAAAGCGGTGCGCCGTTATCACCAGCGCAATGCATCTTCCTCGCGCCATGAGGTTGGCCTCTTCCAAAGGGATAGAGATCGATGGGATCCCCAGCGACTATCGAGGAAAACTCAAACCGTTGACCGTCTATGAATTCATGCCCCAGCAGGAAATTCTTTTCAATTTGCATAGCTGCTTCCGAGAGTGGCTAGGAATGCGATTAGGTCGCTAGCCGCCAAAGAGGAATCTGGTTATCGTTATGCAGCCTTCTTCCCAACAAGTCTTCCAGCCGACGTCGAACCATGCTTTCTATTCGCTTCCAACGCTACGAACTTCAGAAAAAAGTTGCGCTCATGATCAGCCGAGGTAGCTCGGCTGGATCGATCAGCTATATCGTCGAAGTCGAGTGCGAGGGGATTACGGGGCTTGGGGAGGCAGCCGAGTTTGACATTCCTGGTCATGAAGAAGATGGAACCCAAGTTCAAGCAGATCTCGAAAAAGGAGCTGCTCTCCTTCGAGACATGCACCCCTCGCAGCGAGATCTCATCGAAGCACGCTTGAAGGAGAATGGAATCGGAAGTTCGGTCCGCGCAGGGATCGATATGGCGCTTTACGATTGGATGGGGAAGGCGACGGGGCTCCCGGTCTGGAAACTCCTGGGGCTTGAAAAGAAACCGCGAGGTCCGATCTCGGTTACGATCGGTATCAACACGCCAGCCGGAGCCCAGGAGAGGCTTCGCAAGTGGGAAGAGTTAGGAAGGATTCGAGCGGTAAAAGTAAAGCTCGGTTCCCCTCAAGGTCTCGATGCAGACAAAAAGATGTTGCTTGCGATTCAGGAAATCGCCCCTGCGGACGCCTACATCGGGGTCGATGCCAATGGTGGTTGGAGCTTAGAGAATGCGATTGCCATGTCGCGATGGCTCAAAGACCAAGGGGTCGTGCATATCGAACAGCCACTCGCGGTCGACCAAGTGGAATTGCTTCCCGATTTGCACCGAGAGTGCGCCCTGCCTGTTTTTATCGACGAGAGTTGCTGCAGTGCAAAAGATGTTGCCAAGTGGGGACGCTATATCGATGGGATCAATATCAAGATTACGAAAGTGGGTGGGATTTCGGAAGCGCTTCGAATGATTGCCACAGCGCGCGCCTTTGATTTGGAAACGATGGTTGGCTGCTACGGAAACATTGCGCTTGGCAATGGGGCAGCCCATCATCTCGCATCGTTGATCGATTACATCGATCTAGACAGTCATCTTAACATCAGCAATGACCCTACGATTGGCCAGCCATTTGAGGATGGGTATTTGGTCAATCAAGACTTACCAGGATTGGGAATTCGATATGCCTAAGCATCCGTTGTATCGCGCTACAGATCGACTCGCACTTCTCATGCACGATGGATTGACATCCGAGCGCGGAAAGACGGGGCTCGCGATGCTTCTCTTCGCACCGGAACGAGTCGCCGTCGTTATCGACCGGATGTATGCGGGGGGAGATCTTAGCGAAATCACCAAGATACGGCTCGATCGCGAGATCCCGATCGTGGCGAGTGGAAAAGAGGCGTTGCAGTATTCCCCGGATACCTTGGTGATCGGCATCGCTCCCGGAGGTGGGAAGCTACCCGACGAATGGTATAGCGATATCGAAGACATCGTCGAAGCGGGTGGGAATGTCCTGAACGGCTTGCACGTAAAGCTCAACGAGGATAAACGGGTCAAAAAGCATTTGCGTGCCAATCAGTGGGTCTGGGACATCCGGCAGGAACCAGAAGGGCTCGGAGTTGCCGATGGCTCTGCACGCTTGCTTCCGTGTAAACGAGTTCTTTTTGTCGGAACCGACATGTCGATCGGGAAGATGTCCGCAGCGATCGCCTTTGACCGCGCTGCGACGGCCAAAGGAATCAAATCGAAGTTCATGGCGACGGGGCAAACGGGAATCATGCTTTCGGGAGAAGGGATTCCTCTCGACGCGGTCCGTATCGACTTTGCGGGTGGATCGGTCCAGCAGGAGATCATCGCTTGCGCGGAAGGACAAGAGGTCGTTTGGGTGGAAGGGCAAGGCTCCTTCTTGAATCCTGCTTCGACAGCGACATTGCCGTTGCTTCGTGGATCGCAAGCGACTCACATGGTATTGGTCCACAAACCCAATCGGACTCACATTCGAGGGATGGACTGGGCGAAGATCCCTCATTTGAATGCGGTGATCGACATGTACGAAACGGTAGCCTATGCAGGTGGAGTCTTTGCGCCGACCAAAGTGGCTTGCATCGCCCTCAACACTCACGGTTTGAGCGACGTGGAGGCTCGTTACGAGATCGAGAAAGCCTCAGCAGAAACCGGTCTCCCCGTCGACGACGTCATACGCCACGGCGCGGACAAACTGCTAACGTCGATCGACGGCTTGTTATAATCAAACCCTCGGGAAAATCCGGGGGAATGAACCACGAATCGAACGAATCAGGTTTGAGGGGTGAGAAAGTGGGGGCTTCCATTTAGCCGCAGAGGGGCTTTGGATGTAGGCGTTGTTTAACGGAATGGATTCCGTTCTATCTGGGCAGGGAACCTCTGGCTTACACCTTAAACCTTACTCCTCATACCTTCTCTGCGATCGCCATGCGGGCTGGTTTGTAGACTCGTACGTCCCATTCGAGAGATCGGGGTAGGAAATCGAGGGAGGTTCGCTCCTCTAATTCTACAGCGAAAAGAGAGCCGACGGGGGCCCGCTCCGTCCAAGTTGTCAGCAACTGATTCATTCCGTCAGAGTTCTCTTCCCATAGCGCGTAAGGAGGGCAGCAGAAGACGACCCAGGGAAGCTCGGGTAGGCGGAGGATCGGAAAGTTTTTCTCGAAGGATTCAGTCCACTTGAGGACATCCGACGGAACGACGGCCACGTTCTCGCCGATCCTCAGTCCGCTGGCATTCTTCCGAATATCCGAAGCTGCAGATTTCAGAATTTCGAACAGAACCGCAGCTGATGCCCCACGCGAGAGGGCTTCAAAGGCGAGAATCCCCGTTCCCGCAAAGAGATCGAACACAATCGACTCGGGAAGCGTACCCCCCATGAGATTCATAACCGCTTCGCGAGTCCGATCCTTCATTGGACGGGTGCGAGGGTCGACCGCAAATTGAATTTTTCGAGAGCGAAACTCGCCCCCAATGATTCGTAGGGATGTTTTTTCCAAGAGTTCTTTGCTCGCGAGACGAAATCGATCTGTAGGTTAGAATATGATCGTAACGCATTCCGATTTCATGACTAGAGTTACTTGAATGTCCCAAAATACTCCTGATTTTCACCGTGGCTCGGGCGTCTCGCCTGGAGTGGATCTTGTATCTGTTTGGAATTTTCCGAACCGGTCGGGGGGGCACGTCCCTGAGGCACGAAGGGCGTGCAGTGATTCCTCGCATAAGATGCCTAGTTCCAAGTGCTGTTCCTCGCTAACGCGTCGGGCTGTGATGGCAGGTTTTCATCTGCCGCTCACCTTGGCCACCCTTTTGGTTGCTGGCCAAGGTGTCGAGACCGCTTCGGGGCAGGAGAAAACATCCAGGCGTCCTGACATTCGTTGGGACAATGGCAAGGTCGACTTCCACGCTCCTGGTGCTCCTCATGACCACTCCCACGAGATACCCGGGGTTTCGATCGAGGACACGCCAGAAGACAAAAAGCTGAAGGCTAGCATGACCCCCGAACAGAGGGGGGAGTACGATCGCCAACGTCGCATCGCAGAATCCCACGAGATTCTAGCGAGAGCGATTCGCTTCGCCCAAGTCGCAGCGGATGATACATCCCCTCTCGCGAAGGATTACATGACGGCATTTGAAGGGTTTCGTGAGTCGCTCAAGAAGACGATCTTGGTGATGAATCGAATGTCCGTAGCCTTTGATATCTCCCCCGAAGAAGTCGACGCATTGCAATCCAGTTGGTCCGATTCCCTCCGCGACTCGCATGCAGCACGACAAGCTTGGATCGAAAAAGGAACAGAAATCTACCTATCAGACCCGATGAAGTACGAGAACATCGGCCCCGCGTTGAAAGAAATGCTCCTATACGACTTCTCCGCGAATCGATTCGATCCATGGAAGGTACCCGTTACCGAGTTTCTTAAGCTCGATGATTCGGATCTTAGTGAAGAGCTTATTTTCAAACTGATGCTGACCTCGCTCGCTATCAACGAGTACGACACAGCGATCAAGTGGGGGGAACGGCTGCACTCCCTCAACCCAGAGCTTGGTCAGCAAAATGAGTTTGTGAAGAGCATTCCCGAACTCAAACAGGAATGGGAGCGAGAATTAGAATTCCGAAAGAGAGATGCGGAGAAAAACGACAATCCACGCGTCGAATTCGTGACTTCGAAGGGACGATTGGAAATCGAACTCTTCGAAGACGATGCCCCCCA
Organism: uncultured Pirellula sp.; assembly: GCA_964394065.1. Taxonomy (GTDB): domain Bacteria; phylum Planctomycetota; class Planctomycetia; order Pirellulales; family Pirellulaceae; genus JBKCUI01. Next base: position 7,781 of record CAYMXM010000138.1, read on the forward strand.
AGCGGTCGCGAATTTCATCTATTTGATTGAACGAGGCTATTACAATCGAAAAGGGTTCTTCCGCGTCGAGCATCTTTCAGTCGTCCAAACCGGTTGCGAGAAAGGAGATGGAAGTGGGGATGCGGGGTACACGATTGCGTCCGATGCGAATCCAATGAACTATCGCCCCCACCTCCGTGGAAGTCTCGGTGTCGCACTCGGTGGAGGGTCGGGGGATCAGCCCGATTTGAATAGTGGCAGCTCTCAGTTCTATATCCCCGTCATGCCGCTAGATCACCTGAACAAAACCTACACGGTGTTTGGGCGGATTGTTGAAGGGATAGAAAACATTGGTTTGCTACGCCAAATGAACTTGGCAGACTCCAAGGAAAAAGAGGAGGGGAAGCAACCTGACTTTATCATTAGTGCGAAGGTTCTCAAGAAGCGAGATCACGAGTACAAGCCGACTCCGGTAAGAGGAAGGTTGTTCTAATAGGAGGGGCGTTTTTATTTTGCGAATATCTGATTCGCTTCTTGTCCGACGGGGACGAGCCCCGGTCGGACGATAACACCGGCTGCGGAATAAAAATGGCGGCACGAAAACCCATGTCAACACCAACTATTTGACAGCCCAGGCTTGGCTTTGGGGCTGTCTGCAATTTCTGCAAAATTCTGATTTAGTTAAATAAACCCTTCTTCCAGCCTCATTGTTGCAGGTAGCCGCAGTTTCCGAGGCTACGACTGGCCAGTTGTTGACACGAGCCTCAAAACACGTGTACTATGACCCTAGCGCACCGGTTCGCAACTCGCGACAAGCACTATAGGGGGGCTAACCCAAAATGCTCCCCCAGTTCCTCTCTCATAAGGTAAGTAGTCATGCGACGCTCTCGATTTCAATGCGTGATTCTCATGGGGTTCGCGCTCCTCACAGCTTTTAGTGTGCAGGGATGTGGCCCCAAGCGTCCGACGGAGATCATGCCGAAAATGGAGTGTCGATCTCCCAACGGACTCCGAGAGAACAAAAATATCTTCGTCTGGAAATACGATCGAGTGCGAGAGGTGATCCTCAAGGTTCTCCCCAAAGGGGAGGAGGGAATGCCTTTCCCTGAACTGAAAGCCAAGGCTGAGAAGCGGTTTTACGATAGCGAAAACGAATCCATTGGCAAACTCTCCTGGTATATCGAAACCGTGACGCTCGAAATGGAAGCGCGGGGGGAACTGGAACGATTCCCCGAAACCAAAACACCGACTCCTTTGCCGAAAAATGTTCGCCTCAAACAAGAACCGAAAGAATGAGGGGGCCGACTATGAAATGGTTCATGATCATGAAGAACACGAACCGTGGCCCGGGCGTCCCGCCCGGAAGAGTTTTCGCAACTCCGGGCGAGACGCCCGGGCCACGAACTAAATCAACGGTAAGTGCGAAATTGGTGTTCTGGAAAACTGCTTCGGGGATGACACTGATCGAGTTGCTCGTCGTGATCTCCATTATTTCCATCCTGGTGGGTCTGACATCGCAGGGTGTTTTGGCGGTTCGAGAGGCTGCTCGCCGCGCGCAGTGCCAGAATAATCTCAAGCAACTTTCTTTGGCGCTGCTCAATCACGAAAGTGCCTTCAGGCGTCTTCCCTCGGGGGGATGGGGAAAAGATTGGGCAGGAATTCCGGGGAGAGGGACCGGCCCGCAGCAACCAGGTGGCTGGATATTTCAGTCCTTAGCCTACCTGGAGCAAAACGCCCTACAGGAGTTGGGAGGGATTCGCCCGCAAGACGAAGAGGCGAATGGCCGGCGATTGGAGACTCCCTTGCCCGTTCTCCATTGCCCAACCCGGCGTGGGCCAGAACTCTTTTTTAACGAGCGCGGTTGGCGTCCTCGTTTCTATCCTCTCATCGTGAACACCGCGAGGAACGACTATGCGATCAATGGAGGAGGAATGATGATCAGGTCAGGAGAAGGGCCTGATTCTTTAGCGGACGCCGGTAAACACGATTGGCCCGACATGTCGGGAAGCACCGGAGTGTGCTACCAACGGAGTCGAGTGAGGTTGGGGGACATCACTGATGGATTAAGCCAAACCTACCTGATCGGAGAGAAGCAGATTCCCTTCACACGCTACTACAACGGGAGTGATCCTGGCGACAATGAAAGCGCCTACAGCGGGGACGATCGCGATCTAATCCGCTACACAGGAACCGAGTACGACCCCCGCTACCAACCTCTCTCGGATCAGCACATCTCAGGAGTACCAGGAGCCGCGTTCGGATCTGCCCACAAAGGGATTTTCTTCATGGTTCTCTGCGACGGTTCGATCAAGGGGATCAGTTACTCGATCGATAGCAAGGTCCACGCGAACCTCGGAATAAGGAACGATGGGAAAATGATTCCCGGGGATGTGTTGGAGTAGTACGGTGTGTTACGTGGTCGCTGCTTCTAGTTCAGATCGAGATGCCGAGGCCCGAAAATCACAACCCGTGGCGTAAGCGAGGGATAGCGCTGGCAACCAGACATCCATCCCAGGTCTCACAGCACGCCCTTCGTGCCTCAGGGACGTGCTGAGACATTCCCGACAAGGGGCTACGTGCACTCGCGACGCTGTCCCTCGCTTACGCCACGGGTTGTGATGGGGGGACGCGAAGCGTCC
>CAYMXM010000139.1:0-10387 GCA_964394065.1 uncultured Pirellula sp.
AATTTCGACTGCCTGACTTGTGTGGTACAACGAGCCGAAGCGGGGCGAGGGGAGCTGAAATATAAAACGGGGCGCGTGCCACGTACGCTTGGTGTGTTACGCGGTCGGCCTGGGCAATTAAGGTTGCTTCAGTAGAAGCGTTCACCGTGGTGCCAAGCCAATTGAAGATGGAGCCCCGACCGCTTCACACACCCTACATACCTCTCAGCTCTTTCCGGGCGAGACGCCCGGGTCACGAACAAACCATCCCCGCCTCGAAGCGGCCCCCTCTTTCCTTACACCTTATCCCTCACTGCTCAAAGCTTCCGATGTCTGACGCAAAACTAAAAACGGCATTTCATCCCGAATGGATCGCCTCCGATGCCTTCATTGCCGAGAACGCATTTGTATGCGGCGAGGTTTATGTCGGGCACGAAGCCTGCATTCTCTTCGGTGCGATATTGCGAGGAGATACGGAACCGATCCGCATCGGGGATCAAACCAACATCCAAGATCTCTGCTGCTTGCACGCGGATCCCGGTTTTCCGTGCACGGTAGGAAAGCGAACCACCGTGGGGCATGCCGCGATCATCCACGGCGCCACCGTGGAAGATGAATGCTTGATCGGAATCCGAGCCACTTTGCTCAACGGTGTTGTCGTCGGAACCGGTTCGATCATCGCGGCAGGAACCCTCATTCCGGAAGGAAAAACGATCCCCCCAAACTCGTTGGTGATGGGTTCTCCAGGCAAAGTCGTTCGCGAAGTAACTCCCAAAGACCGCGAACTCATCGATCGCGGTTGGAAGCATTACGTCGAAACCGCAAAGATGTTTCGGGAGAGGATGTAGAAGGGGATGGCTTAGTTCAAAAAGAAGAGAGAACCACGAATCGAACGAATCTTACGAATGAGGTTTGAGGAGTGAGGCTTGAGGGGGGCTTAGGCGACCGTTTCACGCGCGCTACGTCTACGGTCAAGAGAATGCAACGCAGAGACGCGGGGGCGCAGGGACGCGGAGAAGAAAATCGTTGCGACTCTGCACCTCCGCAGACTCTGCATTGAATCCCCCGAGTCTCCTACTTAACTCGTTTCCAAACTTCGTTGTACTCTCCTTTGGCATCCGCTTGTTTCATCGTGTCTCCGTTGACCAGGACGGCGTAGGTGGTGGCGTTTCCGATCATCCCTTTGGTGCTCTCGCCGGCGAATTCTCGCGTGGTTTTTAGCTTCGCTCCCTGAATTTCATAGCGTCCACCATGATGATAGAGAGTGACTCCGGTACCTCCGTCGGGTTGGATAACACACCAGTGAGTTCCCGTGAATAACTTCAAGCGAGTCCCGATACCGGACGGGGATCCCGGGTTGGGAGTGGCTTCGAGAACCCAGGTCCCAATGATCTTTTCCGCAAGGGTTGCTGGTTCCTTCTTCGTCGATGCCTCGTCGGTGGCAGGAACTGCAAGTTCTTGGGGAGGAGTGCTCTCGGGCTCTTGCGCAACCGTTTGTTGCACCGGAGTTGCAGGAACGCATCCGCATGTAAGTGTCGCGATAACCGCACTGGCCGCCAGAGAGAGGAATAGTCGTTTCATTGTGTAAGGTGTAAGGTGTAAGGTGTAAGGTGTAAGGTGTAAGGTATGAGGTATGAGGTATGAGGTATGAGGTGTGAGGTGTGAGGTCACCCTCCCCTCCGGGGAGGGGCGATCCGAAGGATCGGGGAGGGGAGCGTGAAGTACACGGTTTCCCATTTTTTCGTGCTCGTGCTCGTGCTCGTGCTCGAATCTCGAATCTCGAATCTCGAATCTCGAATCTCGAATCTCGAATCTCGAATCTCGAGTACGAGTACCGCTGCGCTGAGTACGAGTACGAGCTAAGGGGGAGCTTAGTTTTTTGTTTCTAGCACTTCAACCCCTCCCCCCAGCCCGGCCTGGCGTATCGGCGCGAACTTAGGTTGTCTGGAATGCTCGGCCGACGCGTAAGCGAGGCCCGAACGTCACAACCCGTGGCGTAAGCGAGGGACAGCGCTGGCAACCCGGCATCCCATCGAAAGTCTCACAGCACGCCCTTCGTGCCTCAGGGGCGTGCCACCCGGCGTCTGAGAGATCCCCGACAAGGGCTACATTCACTCGCGACGCTATCCCTCGCTTACGCCACGGGTTGTGATTGGGGGGGACGCTTCGCGTCCGCCCCCCATGCCGCGCGCTCAGTCCCCGCTCACTGGCACAACGGGGGTCGGTGGCTTGTCTTCACTGGGCTTATCTTCACTGGGGACACGGAAAGGTTCTTGCTCGGCGGCCATGTAGGCGACAAGGTAGAACAACCTGGCCGCGGAAACGAGCTTCTCGCAATTGATCAAGTCGGGATGGTCGGTCGATTTGTGGTAGTCGGGATGAAACCCACCGAACAAGAACGCAACCGATACCCCCTTCTTAAAAAAGTTCGCTTGATCACTTCGGGTAAACACCCCTTCCTCGTCATACTCAAAATCGAAGTTCACGTAGCGGTTCGCATCGAGAACAACATCGTGAAGACGTTTATCCCCCTTCTGCGTTCCGACCAAATGCAACGATCGGATGTTCTCCGAACCAGGTTCTCCCTCTTTTTCTTCGTTCCGACCCACCATGTCGAGATTCAGCATGCAGCTCATCTTGTCGATCGGGAGGACTGGATTCTCGCAATAGTGCTTTGAACCAAGAAGTCCTGTTTCCTCGGCGGCGAACCAAGTGAACAAAATGCTCCGCTTGGGTTTTACCGGGTTCAAAGCGATCGCGCGTGCGATGCTCAAGAGAGCCGTCGATCCCGAAGCGTTGTCATCCGCGCCGGGATACATCTTCTCCCCTTGCATTCCTAGGTGGTCCAGGTGCGCTCCGATAACGATGTACTCGTTCCGAACGGCGGGATCCGAACCGGGATACCATGCCAGGACGTTGGGGACACCGAAGGGTTCCTCGCGGATGCGAACCTGCACCTTCAATTCCGACTCCGATCGAAAGACCTTCTTCTCGTTTCCATCTTCGGAGAATAGCCAATCCAGCGAGCCTTGCGATGCATTTGCAATCAATCTAGCGGCACTGCTGTTGATCTTCCCTGAATTGGCAGAGAACCCGCGTCGTGGTCGTTTGAGCTGAGTGGTCGAATCGGAGATCGTATCGACGATCCGAAGCATGATCGCCGGACGCTGGCTTCCGATGATAGCATCGACCTTCGATTCGTTTTGCGCATCGGTGGAGTAGATGACGACTCGATCTTGGACGTCGCCACTTTCCAGCTTGGAAGCCTCCCCCGCGAGGCGAACGAAAGTGATCTTGCCAGCGAATTCGGCTTGATTGGCGAATCGGTCGAGTTCTACGTTTCGATCGAACGGGATCACCAGTTCCCCTGGCCCTGTAATCTTCGACTGTCCACGATCGACCGCAATCCGCTCCATCGGGAGCATTTGAAAATAGGTTCCCCCGTCCCCCATCGGCTCCAGGCCGTACTCTGCGAGCTTCCCTGCGATCCAGTGAGCCGCCCGAACATAGCCGGCTTGCCCAGACCCCCGCCCCTCGAATCCAGGTCCGGCGAGGAGGGAGACCCATTCCTTCGCATCGTCCTGATTGATCGAAGCAAAACCTTCGCGGTACGGATCAGGAACAGGAAGAGCTCCTTGGTATTGGGCCTGCAGCGGCACTTCCGTCGCAAGGAGGCTTAGTAGAAACGCCCCGGCCATTCCCATTCGCACATCGAATCGCACCATCGGTTCCCTTTCTGGGAAGGAGTAAGCAGTAAGGTATAAGGTATAAGTTATAAGGGGGAGGATTGCGAAGTGGAATTCTGGCTGTTCAACAAAGCCGCGTAACCCACGGTGCTTGGTGTGTTACGTGGTCGCCTTGAGGTGCGAGGGTGGTTGCGATGGAGAGTTGCTCGGGGATGTCGAGAAGCTAGGGATTGTGGCGGCGACCACTTCACACACCCTACTAGATTGGTGTAGCTTCCACGAGGGTATTTTTTGTAGAACAGCTCCTTCACGAATCGACGGTTGGCAAATGAATAGCTAGAGTGTGAGTATGAACATTTCGAATTCTCTTCGTGGGCTTTCTTGGACTGCATTGCTACTGGGAATTGCTTACGCATCTGCGATGACATCGCAATGGAGTTGGAGTCAAGCCGAGGAGTCCTTTCCACCTGCTTCTCGATTGCCGGCGCTTCCTCAAGGAAATTCACCCGTCGTTGCGATCGCCCCCGCCCACGTCGGGGCTTCGGGGGATATGTTGATGGCCAGCGCCATTCTCTCCAACGGCGCCCAGCAGGTGATCCTCTACGATCACTCCAAGGAGACGATGGCGGTGTACCATATCGATTCTACTTCGGGAGATCAGCAACTCAAAAGCGTCCGCAAGTTGGACGCGGACTTTGCACTCCAAGAGTTTAATTTGAGCGAACCGACCCCTTCGACGATCCGCAAGAATGTCCGATAGTTTCGAACTCGCCCCCATCTCGCAACTCTTCGGTTTTCAGGTTCTCCCGCCGACCGAGAAGGATCGGGAACTCGGCCAAGCGATCGTGGCACTCGAAGTGGACCAACGGTTGCACAACCCCATGGGGCAAGTTCATGGAGGGGTACTCGCAGCCCTCGCCGACGCTGCGATGGGCATCGCCTTTGGACGAACCCTCGAAGAGGGAAAAACCTTTTCCACCATCGATCTTCATATTCACTTCATGCGTCCCGTGATCAGTAAGAAGCTTTTCGCCGAAGGAAAGCTCATTCAACGTGGACTGAAGATCGCCTTCCTCGAGTGCACGATCACCGACACCCGAGGCCGCCTCATCTGCCGCGCCAGTTGTAGCTGCATGGTCGGGTAGTCATGGCTCCTGTCTGAATGGGGCTTGTTTCCGCCGGACACCGCTTTGGCGTCCTAGAACGCGCTGCGCTTTTAGAGTTCTGCTCCCCTCGCCCCGCTCCCCTAAAAGGGGCGAGGGGAGCAGAGTTTTTGAGTACGCTTGGTGTGTTACATGGTCGCTTAAGGTGAGGTGGTTGCATTGGAGCGGGAGTCGACGTACCAAGCGAGTTTTCGACGCAACGGCGACCACTTCACACACCCTACGATTGCTGCTGGAAACCGTGTACTTCACGCTCCCCTCCCCGATCCTTCGGATCGACCCTCCCCAAAGGGGAGGGTTGCTTTGTACACCTTTCACCTCAACGCTCATAACTCACAACTCACAGCTTACTTCCTCAGCTGTTCAATTGCTTTGCCTATGAGGTTTCCGTAGACAAGCTCTCCGCCGTGGTGGCCGACGACGCTGACGAGAAGGGCTAGGAGCATTGTTGCGACTTTCCAGACATGTCGGAGTTTCGAGGCTTTGTTCCGTCCGGCTAGAAGTCCGATCATGACGGTGAGCATTCCTAGAACGACTAGCAAACAGCCTAGCCAACCATGATAGAACAGGGAGATCTCCTCGGCCGATGCGTCTGGTCCCGGGAATTGGTTCCAGTCCGGATAACCTCGTTGCTCCGCAAAGGACCATCCCATCGCAACGGCGATGATCGAACTGGTGGCCCCTATCCACAGCAGATGGAATGCCATGCTCTCACAGCGGCTTCCTAAGAAGTAGGAGAGGAATGCACACATACCCGCGACAATCAGGAGGGCAATCGGGAAGTGAACCACGGCGGGGTGAAAGTATCCCATCGCTCGGTAAACTTTTTCCCCTTGCGAGAGTGGGGCTCCACCATCACGAACCGCGGGGGCTTCGGCATCCTCCCCGGTGTTATCCAGTTCTGACCAGTGAGCACCTTCGTCGATCCACAGTTTCAAAAGTGCGAGCTTGTCTGCGGAGAGAGGCCCATCCGGTGGCATGACCAAACTTTCGGGATCTACATCTTTCGATGGTTGACGGAGATAGTCGGTCCAAAGTGAACTGCTCTCTGCATCCCCCGGTTCAATGTATCCAAGGGTCGAATCCCGATCCAACACGAGGAACCCAGCCTTAGCATTATCCCCTTGGTGACAGCTTTGGCATTCCGACTTGAGGAGGGGAAGAATGTCTTTTGCGAAGTCGACGACGTTCTCCGAAACGGGGGCTTCAGGTTCGTCTTGGGCAGCAAGTCTGGGTTGTGGAATGGCTTGAACCAAGCAAAGGATCACTAGAGTTGCGATCCACGAGCAGGCCGAGCGAGCAAATCGATTCATCATTTAGTATGGAGTGATAGAGGCTTTGCTTAGGCGAAGGGAGCCGAAATCTTAAGTGCGCCGCGTGCCTTACTCTGCCTGTTGGTTGTTGGGTTTTCGTTGCGCGAACAACCATCGGTAGAGATCAGGATTCTCGTAAGCTCGATTCCAACAGATGTGTCCCAAATCTTCGAACTCGGTATAGCGAACGTCGGAATCTACTTTTTTTAACGCATCGATCATTTGCCGACTACGGATCGGCTTGACGACCGTATCTTGAGCTCCGTGGAAGCACCAGATCGGAAGCTGTTTGAATCGATCGACGGTCGCAGGATCTCCTCCACCGCAGATGGGAACCGCAGCAGCAAAGAAGTTGGGGTAGCGAGCGATAGCATCCCAAGTTCCGTAACCGCCCATGGAAAGTCCGGTAATGTAGATCCGTTCTGGGTCGATCCCTGCATTCTCGACCATCTCATCGATCAGTTCCTTAACCAACTCCATCGATTCGCTCGGTTTGGTTGGGAGGGAGGAGGATTCAAGAGACCAATCCACGTCAGACCACCGTTGGTCCTTGGGGCATTGAGGAATGAGAATATAAGCCGGGAACTCCTTCCGACGTTCTTCCAAGGCCAACTCTTTGGCACCGTGAATTAGAGTTCTCGCATTGTCGTCCCCCCGTTCTCCAGCTCCATGCAGGAAGAGGACCAGTGGGTACTTCTTTCCAAAGCTGTAGTTGAACGGCTTCAACAATCGATACTTCAGAGTTTTCGTGTTCGCCCCTACGAACTCGCGAGGCTCGTAGAGTGACTCCATCGGTTGTTCGTAACTCACCGTTTTAACGGCTCCAGGAGAGCGTTCTTGTTGCCCCCAAGAGTTTGAAGATAGGGACAAAGCCATAACACCGAGAGCAATCCATCGAGAAGTATTCCATGTCATGCAAGTGTTCATTTTTCCAATCGAGTCGCCTTGAGGGGGGAAATGCCAGCAAGCCCAGCGAAGGATCAAAGTCGCCGGTCGTGGGGAGGGGGAGGGACGGAGACAGGGCGAGTCTCGCTGGTTCCATTCTAGCATAGCGTTCCCAATCGTGGCCCTGACGTGGTTAAAATAGTGAGGTTCCTCTACCTCCTACCGTAATAACCTATGAATCGATTACCTTCCAAGTTCATGCCGTCGAACAATCTCTCTTGGTTCGAATCCACGAGTTGTCTCCGACGCGCACTCCCGCTCGTTTCTGCGGGGGTCGTGTCGATCATTTCCTCTTTGCCAGGGCAAGGAGCTGAGGTCGATTTCAAATCGGAGATCCAACCGATCTTCACGAAATACTGCGCTGGCTGCCACAGTGAAACCAATCCCGAAGCGGACCTGTCTCTCCAATCGGCGAAGAATCTATCCGAACTTGCTTCGGAAGAAGGTGACTGGATCGTGCGGGGGAAACCGACGGAGTCGAGGCTTTGGCAATTGATCACCGGGAAGAAGGAACCGGTGATGCCTCCGTTTGAAGAGCCGCAACTTTCCCCTCAAGAGAAAGAACTCCTGCGTCTCTGGATCGAGCAAGGAGCTAAGGTCGAGGTAGGGGATACGCCGCTAAAAGAGAAGCTCCGCGTTCCGTCGATGCCGGGATTCGTGAGCGACACCCCGCCCCTATTCGCCATCGCAACCACCTCAACCACTAAGGACCGGTGGCTCGTAGGAAGTCATGACTCGGTTGCTTGGAAAGGTGAAGAGGCGGCACAAGTCGAGCTTCCTAAAATCGATCTACCGATCGTTGGCAAGGTATCGCAGATCCGAGCTTCGCGACAAGGAAATTGGATTGCGATTGCGTCAGGGATTCCTGGAGTCGGCGGACAAGTCACCATTGCAAAGATCACGGGAACTGAATTAGAACCAGTTCAGGTGATCGAAGGACATTCCGATACCCTTTATACGGCGGTGCTGAGTCCAGATCATCGATGGGTTGCCACCGCGGGGTACGATCGAATCGTTCGTATCTGGAATGTCGAAACGGGAGGGTTGGCCAAAGAACTCCCGGGTCATAACGGTGCGGTTTACGATCTCGACTTCGATCCGACCGGCCAAGTGATCGCAACGGCAAGCGCTGATGAAACGATCAAGGTCTGGAATATCGCGAGTGGTGAACGACTCGACACCTATGGCCAATGCGAAGCAGAGCAGTACGCTGTTCGGTTCCACCCCGACGGGAGGCAAATCATTGCGGTTGGAGCGGATCGCCGCATTCGCGTTTGGGATCTGCAATCCTTGACCAAGGCTTCTGTAAGCCCGATGCTCCATTCGGTCTTTGCTCACGAAACTCCCGTCATCGGGCTAGGGATTTCACCTAATGGAAATCGTTTGGTCACGGCAGGTGAAGATGGAGCGATCAAGCTATGGGGATGGCCTACGATCCAAGCATTGGGAGAGATCGGAAAGATCTCCGATACCCCCACCGGAATCGCTTGGAACGGAGATGACGAAGTCCTCATCACCTCGATCGACGGAAAGGTAACTTCGCTTCGAACCACCAAGTCGACGCCCAGTCCAATCAAAAAGGATGGAAACAAGGAAGAGAGCGCTCCCTCCAAGATTCTTGAATCGGGAACTCCGATGCGTGAAGGAAGCAATTCGGAAAGCCTCGCAATTCAAGAGTTGTCGGAGCCTGCCGGTGAGAACACGTTTGCAAATCCATTCTCCCTAAAAACACCTGTTCGAGTGATGGGCGTGGTTTCCGAGAAGGATACAGAGGGCTCCATGCCTGGCGATTGGTATCTGTTCGGTGCAAAGCCAGGTGAGGAGTGGATGATCACCGTCGAAGGGGAAGGGAAGGACTCTCGCATCGACTCGTTGCTCGATATCTACGATGCGTCTGGCGCTCCTTTGTTGCGCACTCGCCTGCAAGCCGTTCGCGAGAGTTACTTTACTTTCCGTGGGAAGGATTCTTCGATCGCGGACGATTTCCGAATGCATCGCTGGGAAGATATGGAGCTGAACGAGTACCTCTATGCATCGGGCGAAGTGGTGCGGTTATGGCTCTACCCACGTGGCCCTGACTCCGGTTTCAAAGTCTATCCCGGAGAGCGGACGCGACTCACCTATTTTGGAACGACCGCGACGACCCATGCGATCAACGAACCAGCGTGGATCGTTCGAGAACTCGCCCCTGATGAAGATCCCGTCCCGAACGGGCTCCCTGTTTTCCCGATCTATTACTCCAACGACGATGAAGGGACGAGGCGTCTCGGAAAGAACAGCCAACTTCACTTTGTTTCTCCCAGTGATGGTCCATTTCTAGTTCGCGTTCGAGATGCGCGCGGGGAGGGAGGAGATGCTTACAAGTATCGTTTGTCGATTGAGAAGCCGAACCCACACTTCACCCTCGGTGGCGCGACGAAGGAAGTGGTTCTTCGGCCGAACGATGGAACCGAGTTCAGCTTCTTCATCGTGCGCGTCGACGGATTCGAGGAGCGAGTCGATTTTATTCCGGAGGAGGTACCGGAAGGAATTCTGCTCCTAGAGGACCTCCATGTAGAGCGGGAACAGATCCGTTGCGTTGGAACGCTCCGCGCTGCCGAAGGTGCCTTTGAAAAACTACCCGATACCTTCAACCTGACGTTTCGACCGGTGGCTCGGACTGCATCTGGAAAGGACCTACAGCTGAAACCTATCACGTTGTCGGTGAAGAAGAATTCGAAGCCGACGATGCCTTTGAAGCTGGTCAGAGCGAACGATGATGCATCAGCTCCACCGCTTGCCGAATTCACGATCCAGGCGGGAACGACCGGCGTTATCAAACTGGTGATCGATCGAGGAGAGTTGGCAGGTGACATCGGGTTCGGGAAAGAGGATAGCGGTAGGAACTTGCCTCATGGCGTTTTCGTCGACAACATCGGTTTGAGTGGGCTTTTGATTCCGAAGGGGGAATCGACACGGGACGTATTCATCACCGCAGCGCGATTCGTTCCCGAACAAACGCGGTATTTCTTTATCCGAGCGACCGTCGATGGAAACCCCGTCACCTTGCCAGTGAAGTTGCGGGTTGTGAGATAAACAACCGGAACGCAGGCGAGGCCCAAAAATCACAACCCGTGGCGTAAGCGAGGGATAGCGCTGGGCTGTCAAAAAGCTGGTGTTGACACGGAATTTTGAGTGTCCGGATTTATTCCATTTTAACCGCAGGGGACGCGGAGGTTCGCAGAGGAGAACTCAAGGATACACCCAGCGCTTGAGATATTCCCGACAAGGGCTACGTGCACTCGCGACGCTGTCCCTCGCT
>CAYMXM010000140.1:0-4242 GCA_964394065.1 uncultured Pirellula sp.
CTCAGGGCCGCCCAAGGCCCCCGATATGCGGCGAGAGCCTCTCGCTAACGGAGAGGGGCTTGAGTGCCCTGATCGGGAGACCGGCTCACAGCGCTGACGGCGGCTTTGAATGGAGGCGTTGTTTAACGGAATGAATTCCGTTCTACATTGTTTCCTAAATTCCCGTATCGGTGGTAATCGAACGAAATGCTTTGTTCTACGACATAATTCAACAACTCGATGCACCCATGTAAATGAACCGGACGGTTCGCGAGATAGACCTGATGAAGGTTCGCGGTGCGGCGGATGACTTCGGGAATGGGGCTTTCTCCACCATATCGAATTCTTGCGACGAGGCCTCGCTCGATCGCGATCGCCAACTCCTCATCCGTCTCTTGCACGAACTCGATCTTCCCCGCCCATTCCAAAGTCAGCTGTTCAAGCAACTCGATCGTCGCTTGTTGGTAATTCTCAGCAGCGCTCAAAATCGAGCGGCAGTTCACGCTCGCGGCAGCTATCGCTCGCAAAAAGATATTCGTCGCGGTATCTTCACACTCCACGCGAATTCGAAGTGGACTTGCGGGGAGATAGCGTCGTACGTTGTCTTGTCCCAGCAACCGAAAATGATCGTGCTCGGCGAGAATCTCTCGATGGGCAAACTGGTCATACGAATGGATCGCAAAGGTAATCTTCTCCAGCTCATGCCGTCCCATCCCATCCAACAAAACCGCTCGATTCTTATGCTGATCCAGCTTCTCAACAAACCGCTGCAGTAGAGGAGAGTGAAGCGAATGCTGAATTCCTTCGGAGTTGAGCTCCTCCGCCGCCTCGAAATCGACTAACGTTGCAACATAGTTCGGCCCTCCCGCCTTGGCACCAAGGCCGAACGCACTCTTCCCCATCCCGCCAAAAGGTTGACGAAGGACGATCGCTCCGGTCGTCGAGCGATTGATGTAGAGGTTCCCAGCAGCGATTCGGTCCTTCCAAATCGCTTGCTCCCGATCATCGAGCGATTCGAGTCCGCTTGTAAGACCGTATCCGGTTTCGTTTACCAACCGAGTCGCTTGTTCCAGCCCTTTGTATTTCATCACACCGAGGACCGGTCCAAACAATTCCGTTCTGTGCGTGAAACTTCCTGGTCGCGTGTTCCATTTGATCGCCGGTGAATACAAACAAGGGTTCTCCCCGATCTGCGTCGGCATCAAAGCCCAGGTTTCTCCAAGCTCCAGTTCTTTCAACCCTCGCAACAACTCGCCCGACGGTGGCCGAATAAGGGGGCCCATTTTGGTCGAGAGATCCCAAGCAGAACCGACGCGCATACTTCTCGCCGCATCGATCAACTGCTCTCGAAAAAGTTTGTTCTCGAAGATCTCTTCATCGAGCAGCAGTAGCGAAGTCGCGCTGCACTTCTGCCCAGAATGGGAAAAGGCGCTGTGGAGTACATTTTTGATCGCAAGATCGTGATCGCTCAACCCGCTTACGATCGTAGCGTTCTTTCCTCCTGTTTCCGCCAAGAGGCGCAAATCGGGACGATCGTGAAGCATTCGCAGCGCCGTTTCGGTCCCCCCCGTAAGGATCACTCGAGCTACCTCCGGCCTACTGAGCAAGTGCTTTCCTGCGGATTCACCACTGCAGGGGACGAATTGCAGTGCTTCTCGAGGGACACCTGCACTCCAAAACGCTTGGCAAAGACGATACGCAGGAAGGACGGTATCGGACGCAGGTTTCAGGAGTACGGTGTTCCCCGCCGCAAGCGCTGCAGCGATTCCACCGCAAGGAATCGCGATTGGAAAGTTCCAGGGGCTGATCACGACAACTACCCCTGCTGGGTGATGTGCATAGCGTCGGTCGCGGCTCATATCCAAGGCGCATCGGGCATAGAACTCGACAAAATCGATCGCTTCACTTACCTCGGGATCACTCTCCAAAATCGTCTTCCCTGCATCGGCAATCGCGGAGCCGATCAAGTCCCCCCTCGCAATGCGAAGCTCTTGCGCGACGTTCCGAAGAATCTCGTACCGATCGTCAGGGGCTTTGGCTCTCCAACCGACGGGATCAACCGACGCGCAATCGATTGCGTAGCGCAGCTGTTGTTCGTCAGCTTGATGGTATCTAGCCGCAATAACTCCCGGACGAGACGGGTCGCGCGATTCGTAGAGAGGACCGCGTCCAAGTTGCTCGCGATCCCCGATGCTCACCGGAATCATCGGGGCGTGAACATCGCATTGGGACTCCCACTCGGCAATGATTCTTTGGGCCCATTGGGTGTTCGCAAGGAGGGAAAAATCGGTATCGGGCTCATTCGTGAACGACTCCCAATTCTTGGGTCGAGGAGGTTGTTTGGGAGGTTGATTTCGGTCCTGTTTGCGACGAGGTGCAGAAGAGACCGTTTCGGCTAGCTGCACCGATTCGACAAATCCGTTCTCAAGCCGTTTCCAAGTCGCTCCCCCTGCATCGATGTGGAATGCGTGGCGCAAGAAGTTATCGGGTCCCGTGTTCTCGTCGAGTCGACGGACAAGATATCCGATCGCATTGATGAACTCCTCTTGCTTGCAAGCAGGCGCATAGAGAAGCATGCGGCGAGAGAGTTCGAACATCGCCCGTCGTTGGTGATTCGCCATCCCCTCCAACATCTCGAATTGCACGCTATCCATCGCATGGAACGCATAGGCGAGGACCATCCCATAGGCGAGGTCGAACAGATTGTGGGAAGCAATTCCCAAGTGGACCGCTTCATGGTTGGAATCCTCCAGTCCGTACCGAAGCATTCGTTTGTAGTTCGCATCGGTTTCAAGCTTCGAAGTGTAAGGGGCTTGTGGCCAGCCTTTGAGGGAAGCCTCCACTCGCTCCATCTCCATGTTCGCTCCTTTCACGATACGAATCGTGATCGGGGCCCCACCACCTAGCACCCGGTCACGAGCCCAAGCCGTAATTCCTTTTTGGACTTCGAACGAATCGGGAACGTAGGCTTGGAGAGCGATACCCGCTCGGACCTGCTCCATTCCAGGCCGAGAGAGGGTTTGAATGAAGATTTCCGAGGTCAAGCTCAGGTCGCGATACTCCTCCATATCGAGGTAGACAAATTTGGGAACCACCGAGCCATCGGGGCGTGTGAATCGCTCCCTGGCAGCCGCTCGGTAAAGGAGTTCCAATCGATCGGAGATTGTGCGGACAGTCTGTCTTCGCGCGATAGGGGAGACCTGCGAGTACATCGTCGATATCTTGGCCGACACACACTCGATCTCTGGAAGTTGGAGCGCGGCAAGATACTGTTCCAATCGGCGCCGAGCCTCTTCTTCCCCGAGGATCGCTTCTCCGAGGAAATTCACATTCATCCGAATCCCTTCGCGGGAACGTTCCTGAAGGTGATGCGTTAGCTTGTCATGCTCCGCGGGGAGGATGACGTTCGCGGTTTCCTTTCGCATCTTCTCCTTCACGAGGGGGACCGCAACGCCGGGTAGGTATTCACCGAAGGATTGAAAGCCTTTGAGGAGTGCTTGATCGAACAAGCTGAAGAATCGCGGGACACCTTGAACATCGAGAATGTGGACCATTTGATCGACGACGCGTCCAGGGGAAGAGCTTCGAAAGCTCTGGTCGGTGATTTGCGTGAGGATCGCTTTGTCTTCGGGATGCTGAAGCATCCTATCGAGTTCCGCCTGTTGGCGTTTTTCTTGAGGTGTTTGGAGACGAGCTGCTCTTTTTTGAAGTAGAGTGGCCAACAGGAGAGCCGCGTTAACGAGCCTAACATCTTTCGTATCGACGATCGGAGACGAATCGCTTCCTTTCGCACGTTCGATGCACTCTGCGACATCTTGGAGAGTCAGTGGATGATTCACTTTTTTAGGCTTGAGGTGTGAGGCTTGAGGGATGAGGAAGACAAGGGCTTCGCTCTGAGCGTGCCACCCTTGACTCCACATCTTACCAACAATGCATCAGACCAGCTCTATCCAGCACGCGCCAAGAGCCTCTCGCCAGTTGTAGAACGGAATTCATTCCGTTAACCGCCGCCTCCACCTCCTGCCCCCGATACACGCCTTGCACGCCCCCAACTCAGGGCCGCTCAAGGCCCCGTATGCGGCGAGAGCCTCTCGCTAGTTGTAGAACGGAATTTATTCCGTTAACCGCCGCCTCCACCTCCTGCCCCCGATATACGCCTTGCACGCCCCAACCTCAGGGCCGCTCAAGGCCCGTATGCGGCGAGAGCATCTCGCTAGTTGTAGAACGGAATTTATTCCGTTAACCGCCGCCTCCACCTCCTGC
>CAYMXM010000140.1:4342-10297 GCA_964394065.1 uncultured Pirellula sp.
TTGGAGTGCCCTGAACGGGAGACCGGCTCACTGTGCTGACGGCGGCCTTGATTGGATGCGTTGTTTAACGGAATGAATTCCGTTCTACATTGGCCGCCTCCACCTCCTGCCCCCGATACACGCCTTGCACGCCCCCAACCTCAGGGCCGCCCAAGGCCCCGGTATGCAGCGAGAGCCTCTCGCCACTTGCGGGGGGCTTGGAGTGCCCTGAACGGGAGACCGGCTCACTGTGCTGACGGCGGCCTTGATTGGCGGCGTTGTTTAACGGAATGAATTCCGTTCTACATTGAGCCTCCCCCCCTCAAAACCCGATTCGTAAGATTCGTGCGATTCGTGGTTGTTCACTCTACAGGAAAATCGATTAGAATAGAACCTACCCAGCCACGATGGCTCCTCCCTCCCCCCAACCTACCCTCCGGTATTTCGAACGAAGGTTAGCGTCCTATGCAGCGCGAATTCGATCGCAAGCTTCCCCTTTCCACATGGCTTCGAGCCTCTTGCACCTCCACCCTTCTCCTGGCGTGGATTGCTACCGTTCCGTCTCTTCTGGCCGAATCACCGACACCCACCGACATAACGCCGATTTCCGACGCGGATAACGAGTTCTTCGAAAAGAAAGTCCGACCTCTCCTGCACGCGAAGTGCCTCGATTGCCACTCGGGAGAGGATCGAGGTGGAGGACTTTCCCTGGCCCATCGCAACCACCTCGTTGCAGGCGGAGACAGTGGCGCTGCGCTAGATCGGGAGAAACCTTCGGAGAGCCTGATCCTCAGAGCGATTCGCTACGACGACGAAGTCATCCAGATGCCTCCCGATGGAAAACTATCCGCAGAGGAGATCGCGATCCTTGAAGACTGGATTGCGCGCGGGGCTCCGGACCCACGTGAAGAGGAATCGATCGAGACCTCCAATCCGGCTCTAGGGATGAGCGTCGAAGCGGGACGGGACTTCTGGTCTTTTCGACCGATTGCAAACCACCCGGTACCAACACTCGATAACGACGATTGGTCAAGACACCCAATCGATCGGTTCATCTACGGAGAATTGCGATCTCATGGACTCACCCCCGCAGCCCCCGCGTCGCGACGGGATTGGCTTCGTCGGGTAACGCAAGATCTCATCGGCTTGCCTCCCACGATGGAGGAAATTCAAGCATTCGAACAAGACGATGCACCGGATGCGTTTGAGAAGATTGTCGACCGGTTGCTCGATTCCCCTCAATACGGTGTCCGTTGGGGACGACACTGGCTCGATACGGTTCGGTATGCCGATTCGAATGGCCTAGACGAGAACCTCGCCTATGGAACAGCGTGGCGTTATCGGGACTACGTCATCAGCTCATGGAATCAGAACAAGCCGTTCGATCGATTTCTGCAAGAACAGCTCGCGGGTGATCTCCTCCCCGATCGGACGCAGGAGTCTCACATCGGCACAGGATTTCTCGTCCTCGGGGCGAAAGTCCTCGCGGAACCGGACAAAGAAAAATTGTTCGCCGATACGATCGATGAACAGATCGATTGCTTTGGGAAGGTCTTCTTAGGGATGACCTTCGGCTGCGTTCGTTGCCACGATCATAAATTCGATCCAGTCTTGCAGTCGGACTACTATTCTCTATCGGCTATCTTCAAAAGCACGAAGTCCTTTGGAGATACCAATACCGGAGCGATCAAACATTGGCGTGAGATCTCCTTCGCATCCCCCGAGGAAAACGAGGGGATGAAAAAGGTTCAAGGGGAACTGGCTGCCAAACAGGGGGCTTACAATCAAGCGCGTGCGAAAGCGTTCGAAGCCCTTCGCGTGGAGACTCGATCGAAAGTACTCGATTATTTGTCCGCCTCGATGGAGTTGGCCCCCGATGCTCTGTTAAGCGACTGCATTCAAATTGCCTCTGAACGAGGCTTGCATCCCCGAGCTCTCCTTCAATGCCGCACCTTCCTCGCCCGATTTCCCGACTCCCCTCTGTTTCAGTTCTGGAACGATTGCTATGCGAAGCAGGACAAGGATGGGATGCGTGAATACTATGCGAAAGTGTTCGATCCAAATTCGGACGCCACTCCGGAGTTAAAAGAACTGGCGGCGAAAGCCCTAGCCGATAGAACTGGTTTTCTCGCGATCCCAGCCAAGATCGAGCACGCGCTTCAACCGGAACAAGTAACCGAAATCTTGAAATTGGCGGAGGAAGCTCGGATTTTCGAAAGCAATGCACCGGACGAGTCCACCTTCATGGGGGTGACCGACGGAGAGATCATCGATACAACTCCGATCCATATCCGGGGGAACCATATCAGTTTTGGGGAGCGTGTCAGCAAAAACTTCCCTGCAGTTTTCATTTCCCACTCGAGCGAACCGGTCTTTAGTCGTCGACAAAGTGGACGGTTGGAGCTTGCACAATGGTTGACCAGTCCCACCCATCCCTTAACGGCGAGGGTCTTTGCGAATCGTCTTTGGCGTTGGCATTTTGGGAAGGGAATCGTTTCGACGACCGATAACTTCGGGGTCTTAGGGGATCCACCATCCCATCCAAAACTACTCGATTTTCTCGCGAGGGAATTGATCGCATCGGAATGGAACATCAAGGGGATGCAACGGGAGATCGTCCTTTCCTCGACCTATCGGATGGCAACGCATCATTCCCAGGAAGAAAAGTTTCTCGAAGTCGATCCGGAAAACCGGCTCTTGTGGAAATTCCATACGCAGCGATTGGAAGCAGAGCAGATTCGAGATTCGCTACTCTTCGTTTTTGGGAAGCTCGATATGGAGATTGGTGGGAAGACGGTTCCCCTTCGGAATCGACAGTTCGTCTTCGATCACACCTCGATCGATCACACGAAATACGGTACGAATCGCCGAACCGCTTACTTCCCCATTATCCGCAACAACCTCGCCCCCTTGTTGAGGTTGTTCGACTATCCCGATCCCACCATGCCCACTGGGAGTCGCCCGGTCACATCGGTTGCGCCTCAGTCCCTTTTGTTGATGAACGCCGAGTGGGTTATGGATGCCGCTGCATCTGGGGCAACTCGTATCGCGAGTATGGAGGGGGGGATGCACGATCGGATTCACGCCGCCTTCGAGATGACACTCGCTCGTGGGCCGAACGAGCACGAGATCGAAGTGATCGAGGAGTACATCCGTTCCGAGCAATCCACGGCGAAAGATGCACAAGCGAAACCTGCACTTCAGGACGAGCGAACTTCAGAGGTCGAACGCGATGCGTGGGCGAGGGTATTGCAGAGCTTGGTGCTGGGCAACGAGTTTATATTCACAGATTAAGGTAAAGGGGATCATCGCGGTCCTAAAATCACAACCCGTGGCGTAAGCGAGGGACAGCGCTGGCAACCAAGCATCCCATCCGATGTCTCACTGCACGCCCTTCGTGCCTCAGGGCGTGCCACCCGGCGACCGAGATATTCCCGACAAAGGGCCACGTTCACTCAAAACGCTATCCCTCGCTAACGCGTCGGGTTGTGATGGGGGGAAGGTGACTTCCGCCGCTCCGCCTCGGTCGGGTTATAATAAATTGTCATTGCCATCGTTCGTATCAAGCTAAATTCCATTTTGCGTTTCCCTCTGGAGGGGGTTGCATGCCACACGTTCTATATCCATCGCGACGCCAGTTGCTTCAAACGAGTGCATTGGGGTTTGGATACTTGGCGTTTCAATCCTTGTGTTGCGGAAATGCTCAAGGGGCGGCTTCTGCGAATCCGCTAGCGGCCAAGACGCCTCATTTTCCTCCCCGAGCCAAGCGAATCATCTTCCTCTTTATGAAGGGTGGGCCATCGCACGTCGATACCTTCGATCCCAAACCCCTTCTCGATCGAGATGACGGCAAGGCACCGCCCTTCAAACTCCCCAGAGTTTTATTTGCGAAGCAAGGGAATCTACTTAAGTCACCTTGGAAATTTCACCAGCATGGGGAGTCGGGGATTCCAGTCAGCGAACTCTTTCCGAGCGTAGCAAAGCATGTCGACAAACTCTGCGTTCTCCGATCGTTGTATGGAAGCAACCCGGCCCACGGGGGAGCGCTGTTGAAGATCCATACCGGGAGCGATCAGTTTGTTCGACCGAGCATGGGTGCTTGGATCAGTTACGGGTTGGGGACGGAAAACGAAGACCTCCCTGCCTTCGTAACGATCTGCCCCACGCTAGCCCACGGTGGATTGAACAATTGGAGTTCCGCGTTTCTCCCCTCGGCGTACTCCGGTACACCGATTGGTAATGCGAGCTTGCCGGCAACTGCGGCGACCGTAGGGAATATTCAGAATCCAAAATGGGATCGGGAGACTCAGCGACGTCAATTGGACCTGCTCCACTCCCTCCACGACGCCCGTTCCTCTGATCGTGGATCAGGCGTCACGCCCGAGAATCCAAGTTTAGACGCTCGTCTCAACGATTTTGAACTCGCCTATCGCATGCAAGACTCGATCCCCGAGGTTCAAGATCTCAGTGGGGAGTCCGAAGGGATGTTGCGGCTATACGGGATGGACGACCCCATGACGGAAAACTTCGGGCGTCAATGTTTACTTGCCCGCCGCTTCTTAGAACGAGGGGTGCGCTTTGTGCAGGTGACTCATAGCGATAGCGAAGTCCAATGGGATCAGCACAGCGATTTATATTTGGGGCATACGAAGAATGCTGCCGAAGTCGATCGCCCTATCGCAGGGCTATTAACCGACTTGGAGCAAAGAGGCTTGTTGGAAGATACGCTGGTGTTGTGGGGTGGTGAGTTTGGACGCACCCCGACCTCGGAGGGAACAGGACGAGATCACAATCCGCACGGGTTCACCATGTGGATGGCGGGAGGTGGAGTCAAAGGTGGGCATATCTACGGTGCGACCGACGACTACGGCTATTATGCGATCGAGAACAAGATGCACATTCACGATTTGCACGCAACGATCCTCCATATCCTCGGTTTGGACCACGAACGGTTGACCTATCGCTACGCGGGAAGAGATTTCCGATTAACCGACGTCGCAGGAAAGGTTGCGATGGATATTTTGATTTAGGTTGGGGGAACCACGGAATACACGGAGGTTGAGGCTTAGGGGATAAGGCTTAAGACTTAAGGAAGAAGGGAGGGAAAAACCACGAATCGGACGAATCAGGCTGGAGGGGTGAGACTTGAGGCTTGAGGAAGAAGAGGGCTTTGCCTTGGGCTGTCGAAAGGTTGGTGTGGTGGCGAATTGGCTTTGCGCAAGTTTTGTTCTCTAGTTCGCTCCTTGTCCGATCGGGGCTCGCCCCCGTCGGACACCGCTTTGGCGTCCTAGCCCGCGTGCGCATTGGAACTCTGCTCCCCTCGCCCCGTTTCGGGGAGAGGGGCCGGGGGTGAGGGGTGGAAGTGTTAGAAACAATGGCCAAGTTTCTGGTTGCTACTACGAGGAAAATCCATTGTCGGCTGTGATACGTCTTACGGTTAAGAATAACTCGTTGGCTCCTGCGGTTGCTCGGAGTGGCCTTCCCTTTACGGAGGCGATCCAGTCGATGCAAAATCGTCGAGCTGTCGCCGAAACCGATCAGAGCGAGATCACCTATCTACTGACGGCTTCCGATGCTTGTGGTGATTCCATTGTTCAACAAATTCAGGAGGCAACTGAGTTCCTAACTTCGAACAGAGGAGTTCTTAAAGACCTTGCGAAGCTAGCACCTGAGTGCAAATGGGAGCTGGACTTTATGTGGGATTTCCCAATCGATTCCGTAGGACAGTTCAACCGGTTCCCACCGGTGCTGTTGCAGCATTTGGTAGAGCTGAACATGGATCTCGTAGTTTCAGTCTATGGAACTTCGTAGTTCCGCGTTCTAGTACAGATGCCGCTTCTGCTGCAGGGTTTTAAAAGGTGCTAGGCACCGTTACGTTTTTGTCATCCGCTCCTCTAACTTTATTTGCACTTCACCCAACTGATCCTCTATACTTGACTCCATCACACGTCTGAACTTCCTTTCTGGTCTTCCCAT
>CAYMXM010000141.1:0-3974 GCA_964394065.1 uncultured Pirellula sp.
AGATTTTCACGAGGCGCTGACGTTCTATCGAGTCAACAAACATCTGTTCGTCTGCGACGCCCGACCGGAATCGATTGTCGTTCTGACGGTCGTTCATGCCAGCATGGACATCCCTGCTCGACTGGCCGAGCGGCAACCCACGTTGGCCGGGGAGGTTGAGTTGCTGCATCGCAGACTGCGGGCGAAGTAGTCGTTCGCATCCATGCCTAACGGCGAGTCAACCTGTTGATTGGGATGATGCGCCTTCTGGTGACACCAAGAAGGGCCTTCTATATGGAGATCCGCTCGACAATGTTGCGGGTGATCTGCTGCCGACGATCATAGAGTCGCGTCGTCCGCGGATCGGCGTGGCCCCGCTACGCAATGGCACGTCGTTGCCAGAAGCCAAAGAACTGGCTCGGCACTCCGACGTGAACATGACGATGCGCTACACGCACATTGGGATCGACGACCAAGCGAAGGCCGTCGCGAAGCTTCCGACGCCCCGGCGGCGGGTCGAACCCGCGTCCCATGCAGCGCCCGAGAATGACCCCGCGCTGCAAATGCGCTGCATTTTTTGCGGCTGCGCCAGTCATGCCGTGACATTTGATGGCACGGAGGGCAAAGTCCAGAAACGCGTAAACCCTCGCCGTAGCAAGGGTTTAGACGCTGTTAGTCAACCGTTGTCACAAGTTGACCCAAATTGCCAGAAAGTGGAGGCGGCGGGAATCGAATGAACGAGCGATTTTTTCGCCGTTTGCGACAATGCGTGACTTGTTGCGGCAACGTGTGTCCCTGGCACGAGTTGGATCGCCTCGATGAGTCGGCTCGTTCCTTACTTCGTTGCCATCCGATGACTTCAAATGATCATCAGAGACACCTGATTCACTCCCATTACACTCCCAGGATTTTTCCGCCTTGTCGGCCGTCGCCTCCGGTTTGGTATCGGTCGGCATTTCGGTGTTCCACGGCAAACGACTAACCGCCGCCGCTTGATCCTTGAGTCCAATGTGGGTGTACTTCATGGTCATGCGAACGTCGCTGTGTCGGGCAAGTTCCTTCGCCTGTGGTAGTGAGACCCCATTGGACATCAACTGGGTGATGTGCGTGTGACGACCGGCAGCGTGGAAGTCGGCAACACCTTCTGGAGTTCGGTACTTGATGCCGACTTGCTCAAGATCGTATTTCACCATCTTCCAAGTGCGTCGCTTCGCTAGCATCGGAAAAAGAACTTCGTCAGAGTCGAGTCCTTCCAGCCATTTCGCAAGCAGCGCGACAAGTTCGGGATGAAGCGGCAAAACGTCCTTCCTGCGGTGCTTGGAAAACGCTGCTTCCACAGTTACTGTCGGCTGTTCGGAGAGAAGGGCGAAACTCCTCGGGGTAAGCGAGGCAATCTCGTTTCGACGCAGACCGGTCATGTACGAAATCGTGTAGATTCGAGCGCGAGTCTCGCCATCATACCGCTGTATTCGCTTCTTGCTGCCTCGGGCCGAAGCGATGAGCTTCGTGGCTTCCTCAGCCGAAAGTGCTCTGCGCTTCCGACGAATGTCAACCTCGGTATTTCGTCTCTCAAGTCCAAGAACCGGATTCACAAGCAGGCGTTTGCTGCTCACTAGCCACTTGCAGAACTCATCAAATGCTTGGACATAGTGATTGTAGGTGCGCGGTCCAAGTTCGTTCTCGGCTACAAATGCACTGATTGCGGACTGCACTTCTTCACGAGTGATGTCGCCAATGCACTTGAATCTACAGGCATTGATGACACGACGAACTCGGCCCATGACGAGTTTGACGTGTTTCGGAGAATTGTCGGCGATTGATTCCTTGAACACCGCAAGCGGCTCTTCGATGGAGACATTTCGATGCCCAGCCGCGCGCTCAGCGTCAGGATCAATCAGCCCGCGGCGACGAAGCATGACCTCATGCTCTAACTTTGCTCCGAGCTTCTCTGTTTCGCCGCGATCGGTGAAGCCCTTCCGGGTTCTTTGGCGTCCCTGATGATCTACGAAGTTGAAGTACCAGCAGGCACGCTTCTTTCCTTTGTCCTGTCCGCGTTTGTAGTACGATGCCATCTCATAGGGCTCCAGGGACTAGTGTTTTGATTTATTCTGTGCGGGACAGCCATGATCGATCCAGTCCCGAATCTTGGAATATTTCCAGCGAGTGTTTCCACCGAAGCGCACCGGCTCCGGGATCTCCTTTTTGCTGAGCCTACGCCAGACTGTTCGGGGCTCTATCCTAAGCAAGGACGCGAACTCCTCGACCGTTAGAAGCTGGTAATCGTCAAGCGGCTTTGGCGCTTTGCTCTCTCGAATCGAGTCGATGTTATTTGTGCTCATGTCGGATTCTCCTGCGATTCGGCGGGCTCCAGGCGGTTCTGGCCGTAGATCCAACTGTGTGCTTGGTCCAACGCTTTGCAGAGCAAGAGCAGGTCGTCGCGGCCGTAGCGGTGACTCTGCGCCCAAACTGCGCCGTTTTTGTACAGCCGACAGTGAGTCACATCGTGCCGATCGCCGACGCGAGTGTTTTTGTGCCAGATGGAGACCTTGATCAGACCTAGCCGGATCTCGTGAACAGGTTTTGCAGTCGACATTCATAGGGCCTTTCGGGGTCGAAGGTAGAAAGAAGTTCGTTAATGGAGTTGTAGGTTGATGTCGGCCAGGTCTCTTGCCAAGCTATTGAGCAGGGCATCAACAAGCCGTACAGCAAAATCGTCAGCCGAATGGATGTCGGGATGGTGTTGTGCAAAATAATCGGTTGCCTGCGCAACAAGTTCCGCAAGGTCGTCACCGTTCATTTCGAATGACTCAGGTTTTCCGGCAGCTTCAAAATTAAGCCTCATTGTTATCCTCTCCTTCGTAGACATAGACATGGACCTTAATGTCGCCTGTACTAATCAAACGCTGTAGCAACTGCCGTTTCTTAAGCTTCGACGTATCGCTTCTTTCGCAAGGCTTCCAACCTGGAACCGACACGCGGGTTTTTGGATTGACGATGATGAAGCGATAAGACGTGGCGGTCGGTGCTCGCAACTTCGTCAGCTCATCCTTTAAGGACGAAATCTGAGTATCGAAGTGCTCATCGCCATCGCGTACGGCGTCGTACTCGATAGGCAACTCAAACACCTCGACGCATTTCCCGGAATCATCGAGAAACTCGATGATCACAGCTTTCATTTGGCGCATTGCAAGCCAAACTCGCAGGCCCTTCTCAATTACTTCGAATGACCGAACGAGCGGCCCGTCCGTGAGACCGCGGCTGGATGCGATCTCCAAGCCCAGTCTCATGAGTTCGTTGGCAACATAAGTAACTGATCTCGCGGTGGCATTTACGGTCGTGCCAACCCTAGTCACATCCTGCCGTTATTCGGAAAACGCGACAACCCGAAGGCGCGAATCCATGACTTCGCGAAGACCGGAACGCCGGAGGTCGCGAGAACAGGCGGTCGCGTTTTCCTGTTCTCGCGACTACCTGCGAACGAGAGCGGAGCGACTCCACTTGCTTCAACTTGAATGAACTTGCTCGAATCGCGGCCACGCTTCACTCTGATGGCTCAGCCGGAACTCGCGAACTCGCGTGTTCCGGAGAACAGAGAGGTAATGAGCGTCATGAGTCAAATCAAGCCATTCAAACGAGGCCCCAGAAATCGACCGCTCGGAACAGTGATTGCCGTGGGCAATCAAAAGGGCGGAGTGGGGAAGAGCACGAACACGGTCCATCTAGCGGCGGCACTTGGAGAAATCGGTTATCGAGTGTTGGTCATCGATCTCGATCCGACAGCCGGCTCGACGAAACTATTGGGCGTCGACACGCATTCTTTCGCCGGAACCTACGAACTGCTTCTAGGCGAAGAAAAGCTTCAGGATCTGATTATTTCCGACAATCTTCCCGAAGGAGTTCATCTCGTTCCATCGCGGCAGCAGCTTTCCTCGCTGGATTCGGAATTGAACCGCAGCCGGCGCTTCGTCGACAAAACAGCCGTATTGAATGAACCG
>CAYMXM010000141.1:3984-4296 GCA_964394065.1 uncultured Pirellula sp.
GAACCGCTTAAAGAGGCGAGAAAGCTCTACGACGTGGTCTTTCTCGATACTCCGCCAACCCCGGCCGACGTGGGGACAGTGGCCAGTTACGCAAGCGCCGATTGGTTTCTAATCTCGGTATTCCCACAGCCCCTGGCGATCGGCGGACTCAGTGACGCGATCAACGATATTGCCGATGTCCGCCGCACGCGGAATCGCCGCCTGGAAGTGCTCGGGGTCGTAATCTGCGCCGTAAAACGGGCTTCCAAGCTCTGGTTGGAGATCGAGTCCATCATCAACAACGCGTTTCCCGGACGCGGGTTCAAGTCGACG
>CAYMXM010000141.1:4306-10154 GCA_964394065.1 uncultured Pirellula sp.
GAAAGGATTTCGGGCGAGGGAAAGACTCTCTTTCAGGACAAGAAATTGCTTCATCATAAGTGCGCGGAGGAGTATCGGACGCTGGCACGAGAGATCGAACATCGCATTGTGAAACGAGATGAGTTTATTCGCTCGCGTCCGCACCGAGAACAGAAGCGAGTCAATGGATAGGAGAGGGGAAAATGGCAAAAGTGCTGACTAAACTGCAACCGACGAGTTCGGTGAATCGCTTATTGAAAGACACAGACTTCGGAGCTGCGCTCGATCCGCTGCCCGAGGTTGTCGACGAGCCTCCGTATGAGGAGCCGATAGCGCCGGCAGCGACGCGATATCCTGCTCCGTCCGCTAAGGTTGTGTCTGTCCCGCCTCCGGTGAGACAGCCTGCCCGAAAGGTCCAGCGACGCTCGACGATCGAAGTCACGCTGACGCCGGAGATGGACGACTTGGTAAACACCCTTCACGAACTCTTACGAGACAAGACGGGGGCGCGTATCAACAAAAGCCAAATGTTCCGCCCGCTACTCAGGGCGGTAAAGCACAATCTCCGCGGCATCGAGCTGGAAGCGGGGCGACTTGGGCCATTGAAGCGGCCGAGCAACAATCCCGGTTTCGAGGAGGAACGCGAGCTTTTCGAGGAAACCTGTGCGCAAATCTTTGTGCGCGGGATGAAAGGCTAGGGAAGACAGGCCACATTCTCACCGACTCCCATCAAAAATATCTGGTGAACTCCGGCGATCGCGTATTCGCGAACTCCGGAGTTCACTCGACCTCATTACCCCGCGACCGCATAGATCCAACCCAACTCAGCGGCACGTTCAATCATGATTCTCGGAATTAGCGAACGAAGCTGCCGGATGAGAATCCAACCCAGACGCCAGCTTCATTCCGATCGAGTTGCATATTGAATCGGATGGCACCGCGATGCCTGTCGAGAGTAGGCTAGCCGGCCTTCTTCATTGTCTCTCGAAGCCACACCGCATGACTAGTCAATCGCTTCTTTGCAACAGCGAAGTCGATCCACCGTCGCGTCCGTCTCGATTCGTCACAATACTCCTGTAGAATACGCTCTCGAACATTGGCACTGATCATATTGGAGTTTTCGAGGTTAGCGCGCAGCTCTCGGTCCCTGGCTTCGAACTCGTCGAGGAGCTGGAGGTCTTGGGATCGAAGCTGCGCGGATCGCGAGAGAAGGTATTCTTGGTATGCCTGATCCGTATCGCTGCAGCTTCTCTTCGGCCGAGCCGGTTCAACCGGCAGGCGGGCGGTGAGGGGAGATGGCCAATCCTGCTCGATGGCTCGCCGCAACAAGCCGAGCGGATTCGTCGACGGTTTTCGTTTAGGCAGCAACTCGATCTGGCGAGCAATCCGAATTGCATCGAATTGCGAAGCCAAGTCTCTCGCACCGCGTTCATCAAATCCCGCCTTCAGCAATAGCTCATATCCGGCAACAGCCGGCGGTTTGCTGTTGTTATTTAGTGTTGTTATTTCATCTGTTATTTCTATGTCGGTCCGCTTTTCGAACCGATCTCGGTCCGGTTTTCTTACCGATGCCGGTCCGGTTCTCAAACCGTTCTCGGTCCTGTTTTCATACCGATGCTCGGAGCTTCCTCGGTCCGTATTTCGGACCGATCCGTTACCCCCGAATTCGCCACTCGGTCCAGTTTTCGAACCGATCTCCGTCGTGATGAGAGCTGGAGTCAGGCTAAACCCTCGGTCCGGTTTTCGGATCGATGCCAGGGGCGGATCTATATGTTGTGTCTGGTGCTCCACGGCGGGGCTTTTTCGGTCCGATCGCTCTGGGGCAAATTTTTTTTGGTCGTCGTCCTTGATTCCCTCACGGCGGAGTGGGGTTATTCCGTCCTTCCAACGAAGCGCGTAAACGGCAGCGACGCTATCCTTGCTCGACCCAGCTTCAAACCGTCCATCAACCACTCGCACGAGATGGCCTCGCCTGACAGAGTCTTGGACCGCTTCGGAAAGCTGGTCGCGCGAAGTAATTCCGGTGAGATGATGAAGCCTGGACATTGAGGCTTGGACTTCCTGGCGCCGGAACCCGTAATTGGTTTGAAAGCCTATGGTGTTTCGGGCGATGGCGCCGACAACACGAATCACCGACAAGGTTTCCTCCCGCACGGTGTAGTCGAAGAAATCGTTCGGGATATTAGTCAGGTTTCCATTTCCTGAGTAAAACCCTCGGAATTGTTCGAGGTCCTTTATATAGGTGACGTCATCGGACCATTTGAGTTCGTAGACGCCATTCACGGCGTTCTGTCCGGAGGACTTGGGTTGCGGCTCGCGAACGCAGCGAATGAACCGATTGGCGATAGCCTCATTGAGAGCGTCCTTGATCATCGACCGGCTGACATTCGCCTGCTCAATGAGATCGGAGTAGGTGAAGGAGACCTGGGAGTGGACGGGATTGCCGTTCGCGTCGGACCACCCGAGTATTCGGCGTAGCATGTAGCCGACGATTCGGACGACGCCGCGCGAGGAGTTCGGCAGCACCACGTCGAAGAATTGGTTGGGAGTGTAGGTGGTGTTCGACCCTGGGGGCGAATAGCCGGTGAATCTAGTCGGTGGGGCCAGCGCCATAGAGTGCGTCGCAAGGTGGTTTAAGTCACTTTAACTATATGCAGGTACAAGCCGTGGCCCGCAACGCTTAAGTGAATCGGTCGAATTCGCGGGAGTCGCTTCGATACATTTCTGCGCACCGGCGATTGCTCGCCTCCGCACTACAGAGAAAATTGGCCGATCGTTCACGAATCGATCCGCTAGGCGCGTCGTTTCGTCGACTGCGGACGGCTCTATGAATTGGTCGTCGCCGCGCTTCCAGTACCCAAACGCCAACTCCTGAGTTAGTTGAGAAGAAGCGGCTTGGCGTCGGATGCCATCCGCGGCTGTCACTTACGCCAAACGTACGTATCGTGAAGCCGAGCACAATCATAGCTCGGTGCAGAGCGTAGCTGACGCTTCTTTGCCAGACGATTGCACCCGGTAAACCTGGCTACCAACCAGGCTAAGGGGACGGACTCACCATCCGTCGCGCGATCGCCCGTAGAGCCGGATACGCCGAGAGGTGTTCGTCCGGTTCGACGGAGGCTCCGCTGAGTAATCCGGCTGCATTTGTAACGCAGCCGAGCAATCCAGTGGTTCTATCCGATAGTCGATGTAGTTGGGGGTTGAACGAGGGCGATGCCATACGCGACATTCGTCGCGTTCCGATCAAATTCCACGGCTACTCGATCGGCTATCGACGGGGCGGTCGGACTCGTGCCGGCGAAGTCGATGCGCGCTGGCACTCACACGTACGAATCGAGGAAACGCGATACAAAGAGATTCGCGACCGCTTTCTCAAGCTGGCACCTCTCCGGTCAGCGCAGAACCTCGCCATGGAGTTCTATTGGCTGCCGTTCGAGCCTTACGCTCCGGTACGCCGACAGATGCTGAAACTGCTACGGCGCGTGAATCAGGTACGCAAGGCGGCCGGATTAGCGAAGCTTCCGCATGAGGTCTTGCCGCTCAAGCGGCGCATCGTGCGTCCGTTCGAGGCCGTAGTCGAGGGGCCGACGATCAGCGGCCCTGACGATTTTCTAGGATGACTTGCGGGCGCGTCGCACCTTCCGCCGCGTCGTCGGCTCTGCAAGCCAACGCTTGGCGGCGCCAGTGTGGACTGTCAGCAGAACGCCTTCCGGCGAAACTACGAAAATCCAGGTGTCGAAACGCAGGTATCGCGCCGGGGACAGATCGTGATTGAGGAGGGCCGTCGCCCGATACTTCGGGGCGAGCTGGACTTCCACGGCACGGGCGAGATTCCGCCGTATAGACGTGATCGCTCGCGTTTCGGACGCATTCCCCGTCCGTTCCATCCAGCGTTTGACGGCGTGCTTCGTGACGGCCCGTACAATCCCGACCGGCTCAGCTAAGGGAGTGAGGTTGTCGCCCATGCAACTGCTCCTGTCGTGGTCCGTCGGCATCTGTATTTTATGGCTGCGAACTTTCGATGTCGATCCGGTTTTCCGATCTTTTGCTTCGGGCGCAGGCAAAGCCCGATTGCCCCGGCTGATTCAGGTGCCGACGGAGGGGGAGCGTAGAAAAAGGCGACTCGCAACCACCTGCGAGCCGATATGCGTAATCCAAAACCTGCCTAGAAACGCTTGGCGCCCCGGACAGCCTCGCTGCCGATTGCTTTCCCGAGGCCAATGACAATGCGGCCAAATAAGTGAGGCCCGGTGGTGCGCAAAGGGCCTCTTAAAAAACTGGCGTCAATCGTGCTGCTGCTCGAACATCCATGTGTGAGCCAGATCGGCGACCTTGGCGAGCAGGAGTAGATCATCGCGATCGAAACTCTGCGTATCTTTCCATTGGTCGCCGTCGTCCTTGTAGAGCCGGCTCGGCTTCGCCCTGTACCGTGCGCCGTTCTGGGTATCGTTTTCCCAGATGGCGATCTTGATACGGCCGAGGCGAACTTCGTGGACCGGCCGTGCCGCTTCGGACTTCCGATTCGTAGCACTTGCGCTCATAAAACTTCCCTTTCAAAAAACAGGAGAACAAAACCGCGAGTACGCAAACGTTGCGGACTCGACATCCAATCCTCAACTCGCAGCCGCTTCTCTTGCCTCACGCTCGCCTTGGCAATCTGGACAAAGGCCGCAGAAGTTCGCCATGGGAAGGTCGGGGGCGTAGTCAATGTCCGTCCAGCCGGCCGCAAGCGCATCTTCCATCGTCGCTAGGTCGCTCCCAGCGTCGCAGTCTTCGCATACGAGCGAGAACAAACGTTTTTCGCGCATGAGAGACCTCCTAAGCGACTAGCGCGAGCAACGAACTCGCCTTGACGTCCGCTTCAGTGCGATCGCCGGCAAGCTGAATTTCGCCGGCCAATCTGGTCAGGGCATCGACGATCGCAAAGATCGTGAACCGCCCTTGCTGCTGAGCGATATCGAGGGCCTTTCGCGTCAACGAGCGCGATATGCCGTGCTTGAGCAGGGCTTTTTCCGCATCGTCGGCGTCGTTGCCAAGCTTCTCCTTCATCGCTTCCCGTCAGGATCGCCCGGATCGTTCGACGGGCCATTGCCAGTATGGATTGGTCGATTCCGCTAGGCTTCGTTCCCTGCGGTGCGAATCGTCGGTTCAGGTCTTCGCACGACTTGAACTGCGGTCGTCGTCGCGGCGGGACGCCATGATGTTGAAAGCGGCGAACGCGGCAGTCACGGTCGGGAGAACGAATGCGAACGTCGTCGCTCCCCGCATGAACCAGAGGTGAAATGAGAATAGGTACCATGCCGCGATCGCCCACGCTCCCGTGACGAGCGCCAGAGCGAGCCACGCGCGACGAACGCCGAGATCAGGCAGAAACATGGCGTAGAGGCCCACCAGGAATAAGTGAGCGCCGTATTCATATTGTTCCGGGAATCGTCTGATCCAGGCTTTGTCCAACAAGTTCTGAGCAATCGTCGCCAGTACCTGCACGCCGTACATGCGCTGATTGGAGATTGGCGTCAGGAAGCTGTCGTCGCCTCCGTTCGGATTCGAGTCGGGCAGACGGACTCCGCCGACGAAAACGACGCGATCGCGAAGGTATTCGTCGGGAGCCCGGTATTCCGGCGACCAGAGCTTGTAGATGGGGACGTTGGGAATGGCATGCAATCCGTAATAGTTGATCAAGGCCTCGTCGCCGGGGTCTTCGAGATCGCCGCCGACGTAACCTCCGCGCACGAATTGACCGCCGCCCAGCGGACGGAACTCGAGGCCGCGCTGAAACAGGTCGCCGGTAAGGATGTCTCTGTCGCGCTGACGGTCGACCCCTCTCTTCTCGGCGGTCTCGTGGTCAAGATGGGCTCGCGCCAGATCG
>CAYMXM010000142.1:0-10138 GCA_964394065.1 uncultured Pirellula sp.
GGGGGACGCTTCGCGTCCACCCTCTTACCACCGATGCGTCAGGCCAGGCCGGGGGGCTTGAAGTGCCATGATTGGAGTGGCAGGCTCTACGCGTTGGTAGGGGCTTTGATTGGAGCTGTTGTTTAACGGAATGAATTCCGTTCTACATTGTCCCTAACCGCGTGATCGTAGCATGTCCTGCAAAACAAAGTGCAACGTCGGTTCCTTGACCGCGAGGTCTCGACTGGTAGTTGCTCTGATACTGCAATGTGAACTCGGAATCGGTTGCTTCCCCATCGAGGAGTCGATAGTTGGATTCAATCAAGGAGGGTTCCAATTCGCAGTAGCTGATTGGAAAAGCCTCATCCCTTCTCCAAGACTCAGGTTCGATTGCAGGGAGATTGAGATTCCAGAATTCTCCCTTCTCTAACCCCTTCTCCCATAGCGTTTCGAGGACTATCCTCGCTCGCTCCGCCGATTGCATCCAGTCCTTACCGACGTCTGGTCGAAGATACTGCGATATAGCAATCGCTCGACAACCCAACATCGCTCCCTCTCTCGCACCAGCAACTGTCCCGCTAAACAACGTGTCGATCCCTAGGTTCCCTCCATGATTGACCCCGGACAAGACAACATCAGGTTGCAACTGAAGAACTTGAATTCCCACCCGTACACAATCGGCAGGTGTCCCAGATACTTCCCAGCCCTTTTCCGTTCGCCTTCGAACTTGCAGCGACGTCGCATGCGTCACGCCATGGCTACAACAGCTCCTCCCTGTATCGGGGGCCACGATCCAAAGCTCGTGATCGCCTTTCAAATTCTCCGCTAACGCCTGCATTCCTTCGGCGTCAAACCCATCGTCGTTTGTTAGGAGTAATCTCACGTCAAGTACTTTTCCTCTACCTTGCGAAACCCGTCTAGGACCAGATCGATCGTTTCCTCCCCCGTCTGAGGGTCGAGCAGGTGACTATGATGCAATACCATAGCATTTTCCGACAGTACCCTCGTCTGGACCAACGCATGAGGAGTGCGGTACCGCTTTGGAGACCTCCCTGCAAACCCCTTAAAGCCTGCGCCGACCGCGACACCGTACGATTGAAGAGTCGATACGATCAAGTCCCTATCGATCTTCTTTTCTCTCGTTCCTCCTAACAGCATCCCGATTTTGTAGTAAGCGGAAGAAACATCTTCCTTCATTTCTGGAATAGACAACCATTCGATGCACCGAAGCGATTGCAACAATGATTTAGCTCGTTGCGACCTCAGTGCATGGTCCTGTTGCAAGCGCTCGCACTGCGGGAGGATGATAGTTGCTTGAATCTCGGAGAGGGCAAAGGCGTCGTTCCCTCGCTCCGCGTATGCCGTCATCCGCTGCGAGAACAATTCGTTATCGGTCACGATAACCCCTCCCCGGCCTGCTGATATCAGCTTGCTCCCACCATAGCTGAAAACACCGATATCCCCCCAGCCTCCCATTGTTTTTCCCGAGATCGACCCACCATGCACTTGGCAAGCATCTTCGATGATTACGAGATTCTTCCTTCGCGCGAACTCGACGATCTCCGACATTTCGGAAGAGGCCCCATGAAGGTGGCTGATAATGATCCCACGCGTCGAGGATGAAACGCAATCCTCGATCCTCTCAAGGGTCATCTGCCAATGAGCCTGAGGGTTTGGATCGCATAGAACCACGATTCCCCCGGCATCGTCGATCCCTCGAAAGTTACCTGGAAAATCGTATCCGCAAAGAATGATCTCGTCGCCACGCTGTAGATGGAGCGCACGCAAAGCGAGTTCGATTCCGAGGGTTCCGGAAGAACAGAATCGAACATGCGATTTCCCCGTTTCCGATTGGGTCCAAGCTCGAAGGCGTTCCAGGTTTGGCCCGTGGTAGCTTCTCCATGTGCCACTGCGCAACGATTCTTGCACCGAGGCCTCGATCGCGAGGGACGTCAACGATAGGTCTCGATCAGTGGGAGCCATCGGTCTCTAACGCTCGTTCTATATCGAGTTCAAGTTTCCGAGGTGGGACCCAGCTGAAGTAGCGTTTGAGAACGGTTCCGTCTCGACCGACCAAAAATTTGGTAAAGTTCCATTTCACACCTTCCAACCCAAAGAGCCCTGGAGCTTCCTTCTTGAGATAGGTGTAGAGAGGGGAAGCATTCGGTCCGTTGACATCGATTTTTGCAAAGAGATCGAACTCGGTCTTGAAGTTTACACTGCAGAACGAGGCGATTTCCGTGTCGCTCCCTGGCTCTTGGTAACCGAACTGATTGCATGGGAAAGCGAGAATAGAAAGCCCCCGATCCGAATATTTCTCGTGCAGCGATTGCAACCCTGCATACTGCGGGGTGAAGGAACAGCGACTGGCGACGTTGACAATCAGAAGAACTCGCCCCTGATATTTCTCGAGCGATATCTCCTCCCCCGAGGAGGTCGTGACGCGAAAGGTATAAATCATAGCTGTGTTGAAGGAGGTTATTGACGATATAAGTCTCCTTGAGATTGTACCTTCATCGTGGCCCGGGCGTCTCGCCCGGATTCGTTCTTTACCCCGAAGGGGTTAAAGCCATTAGCCGGTGGTAAGCGCAGCGCCACCACCGGTCATGCGCCAAACATCACCATCGATCCCGGAGGGATCGCAGATCATCAACGCTCTGGCATCCCTCCGGGATGCAATTCCCTTTGTACGAAGGTCCGGTGGTGGCGCTGCGCTTACCACCGGCTAATGGCTGTGATCCCTCCGGGATCGGAAGCGGAAGCTGACGGTTTCGGTGAGGAACAACGCTACGGTCGCTCGGTCGGGTGGCACGTCCCTGAGGCACGAAGGGCGTGTTGTGAATCTTGCATTGGATGCGCGGTTGCCAGTGCTGTCCCTCGCTAACGCGTCGGGTTGTGATTTTTGGGCCTCGCTTGCGCGTCGGCTAAGTCCTTCTCTCGCCGCAACCCTTTTGTTCGCTACAGGTAGTCTAGCCCGTGCATCCTGCAATCTTTTCTCGATTTGCCATTTCGGCTTCGCGAGAGTTCTTTGTTCCTCGCCACTATAAAAACTAGATTTGATCAAGATTGCTAGTGCTTTACTCGTGTTCCTTGATGGTAGTTTGCTTCGATGTCCAACCAAGACGCTGCCCCGCCCCCTTCATCCTCGATTTACTTCCCACGCGTTCCAACGAAACCGTTGACGGAGCGTTTCTACCAAAACCAGCCACCTACGACTCCAGAGAACTCCACACCGGAAAAGGAGTATGTTTGGAATCGTCCCGCCGACGCAGGCAACACAACGCGTAAGAAACCTCTCCCGATTTTTACCGGTAGCTCCAACGCTGCGGTCGCGGAAGCGGAATCTCAACCTTCGATCGAACGACTTTTGGAACAACGACTCCTAGCCGTTGAAAAGGAACGACGCGAGGCTGTCGAAAAAGCAAAGGCTGAGGCGATCGAGTCGGTCCAGCAAGCTCCACCGATACGAACGAGCCTCATTTGGGGGATCGACTACCACGCCCTGACGATGGAGGAAACTCTTGAGCAAATCCAGAGGATTATCGCGATCCGTACCCCGAGCGTTGCAGTCACGGCAAACTTGAACTACGCAATGCTCTGCGACCGGTTCCCTCGCTTAGCAAACTTCACCAAACGCGCTGCGCTGGTTCTTTGCGACGGCAAACCAATCCAATGGCGAAGCAGGCTTAGCAACACCCGATTGCCAGAGCGAGTCGCCGGATCCGATCTGATCTATCGACTTGCCGAGCTTAGCCAAGAGACACAATGTTCTATCTATCTGTACGGGGCTGCAGAAGGAATCGCAGAGAAAGCCGCGTCCGAGTTGAAGCGTCTTTATCCGGGATGCAAAATCGCTGGAGTCCAATGCCCGTCGTTTCGGGATACTTCGGAAAAGGAGAAGAAACGCCAGCTCGATTTGATTCGAAAAGCCAAGCCAGATATTCTTCTCGTCGCACTTGGGCAACCCAAGGGTGAGTTCTGGATCGAAGAGAATTTCGAAACGCTCAATGTTCCTTTGTCGATCCAAGTGGGCGCATCGTTTGACTTTGTCGCAGGGAATGCCAAACGTGCACCGAAGATCATACAAAAGATCGGTGCTGAATGGCTATACCGAATGCTCCACGACCCTATCCGATTGGTTCCTCGATATTTTTGGAACGGGGTCTATCTGTTGAAGGCACTTCGCAAAGACTGCATCGACGCGCTCGAGCCAACGCAACACAACCCGACGCGTTAGCGAGGGACAGCACTGGCAACCACGCATCCATCCAAGATCTCACAGCACGCCCTTCGTGCCTCAGGGACATGCCACCCGACGCCTGAGATATTCCCGACAAGGGCTACGTGCACTCGCGCCGCTGTCCCTCGCTTCACGGGTTGTGATGGGGAGGACGCTTCGCGTCCGCCCCCCCCCCTAACGAAGATCTTAAGCGTTCTGCCTTTATTCGTGAGATTCGTAAGATTCGTGGTTCTCTCCTCTTTCTCAAGTCTCAAGCCTCACCCCTCAAGCCTGCTATTCATCATCTTCCCAAACCACCTCATCATCCTGATAGTCGTTGCTCACGTAGGCTTCTTCCGGTTCCTCATCAGTGGCTCGTGAGCTTTTCTTTTTCTTCGAGGATTTGGGAGGCTTCGCATCCTGCCAGCCTTCATCCCGGCGGATCTTCTTTCCTTTCCCTTTCGATGGCGCGGGTTCGTCGGAGGCTTCGGAACGCATTCGCTCCCATTGCTCGACGGTGATTTGAACCTCGCGCGCTTGCGATCCGTTGTACTCACCCACGATTCCATCCTCGGCCATGAAGTCGATCAATCGCGCTGCTCTTCCGTACCCAACTCCCATTGCGCGCTGGAGCAAGGAACAACTTCCTCGCCCTTCCCGAACGACGATATCCACCGCCGCTTCGTAGAGATCGTCTCGCTTCTTAAACGAACCCGGCTTCACTCCTTCCCCTTCGTCTTTGTTCACCTTCAGTTGAACCAACTCTTGAACAAAGTTTTGGACTCCTCCCATGCTGCAATGGTCGACTACGGCATTGATTTCGTCGTCGCTCAAATAGGTTCCCTGCCCGCGCAAAAGGGTGCTCGTTCCTGGCCACAAGAATAGCATGTCCCCGTTTCCGAGAAGTTTGTCCGCTCCCATCTCGTCGAGAACCACCCGACTGTCCGTACGGCTTGCGACCTGGAAACTGATTCGAGCGGGAAGGTTACTCTTGATCAAACCGGTGATAACATCCACCGTCGGTTTTTGCGTCGCCAAGATCAAGTGAATCCCGACCGCACGACTCTTTTGCGCTAGTCGAATGATGTGCGCTTCCACCTCTTTTCCGGCCGTCATCATCAAGTCGGCCATTTCGTCGACCACGATCACGATGAAGGGCAAGTGGTCAGGAATGAGTTCCGCCTCCTCGTCGTTCTCCGGTTTCAAACGATCGAGCAGTTCATCGCGCCCCAACTGATTGTAGTTGGTCAAATGTCGAACCCCCGCGCGGGCTAAGAGGGCATATCTCTCTTCCATTTTGTCGACCGCCCAAGCGAGAATCGCTTCCGCCTTTCTCATGTCGATCACCACCGGGTGCATGAGGTGCGGCAGTCGGCCGTAGCAACTCAGTTCCACCATCTTCGGGTCGATCATCAACATCCGCACTTCGTCCGGTCGACGAGTCATCAAGATCGATGAGATGATCGAGTTCAAGCAAACCGATTTCCCCGTCCCCGTTCGCCCTGCGATCAACAGGTGAGGGAGACTTGCAAGGTCCACGGTGATCGATTTCCCGGAGACGTCCTTCCCTAAGAAGAGCGGGATCTTCTGTTTGCGGATTTGCGGGCCGCTCTCTTCGATCACCTCGCGCATTCGAACGACCTGCCTCGTTTCGTTCGGAACTTCGATTCCAACACTGTTCTTCCCAGGAATCGGGGCAACGATTCGAACGCTCGGAACACGCAATGCGATCGCTACGTCATCCGCAAGTCCCGTAATCTTGCTCAACCGCAGGCCCGCTTCCAGCTCGATCTCATACTGAGCGATCACCGGTCCTGTCTCGATCTCAACGACGCGCACATTGAATCCGAAGTTGGCAAAGGTTTGTTCGAGAACCTTCGCCTTCCTTTTAACTTCCTCGGTTTGTTCGTCGTAGCAAATATCATCCGATTCCGTCAGCAGATCCAATCCAGGAAGAACATACTCCTCGCTCCCTTCCGGCAGCTTCGTATCGTCCATGTGCTGTAAAGAGTCTGCGGGATCTTCCGGTGGTGGGCTCTTTTCCTCCTCTTCCCCTTTCTCCTTTCCTGATTTCTTCGATTTAGCGGTTTTGATCGTAGGAACCCGCTCTTCGATCCGGACTGCATCGGAGCGGACCGCTACGCTTCCCTTTCGTTTCGGGGTAGGAGCGACGATCGATTCGGGTTCTTCCGCCTCGGTATGGACCTCGTCGTCATTATATTCCTCCTCCTCGTCATCTTCCTCTTCGTCGTATTTCGCATAGCCGTCTGCATCGACTTCGTATTCCTCTTCGTCGTATTCGTACTCTTCCTCCTCCTCTCCATCTAGCAGTTCATCGTCGGGAGGGGCTTTACCCGATGGGTTGGCATCGCGAAGCATCGCATCGGCTGCCCCCAATAGAGTGGTCGGCACCTTGGGTTTTGGAAAGGAAAGATCGGTGCGCGAGGAGGCTTTGGTGGGGGAGGCGAGATCCCCGGCGCTGATCGAGGCGCTCGCGCGTCGGCCGAACCGAATCTGAGGTTCTTCCTCGGAAGAGATTTCCTCCTCGACTTCGACCTCCTCTGTTGTCACGCTCTTGGATTGCGATGCGGGGACCGGAGCAGAAACTCCAATCGCTTGGGTGACAGAGTGCACTGCGCTTCGAAGATTCGGAAAGGGGAGCAAGGTTGGCTTCGGAGGAACTTCCTGTTCGGTTGCGCTGATCGTCATGGGATCTTGGCGAAGAGTAACTGTGCCGGTGGTTTCGGATCGCTTCGGGGAGAACGTTCCAGTCAGAATCTCTTCATGTCGTTTCCAACTCCACATTGGAATGCGGAAATACTGCATCGCCATAATTCCACCGGTTGCCGCAAAGCCAAAGTAGCGGAGGATGGCGTATTCCGTACTGAGGAGGAGCCCTCCTACAAAGAGACCGAGGACGAGAATAACCGCCCCCCCATGGGCGAGATGATTGTCCATCCAAAGGTTGCCGAGCGCGCCGAGATATCCACCTGCTCCGATCGGAACAGGAATCTCCGGTTGGAACCCGAAACGCTGCGGCATGCAACAAACGCTCAATAGTATCGCACTCCAGCCGACAGAGCGCCCGAGGGTCGAGGCGAGCGGCTTCTGACGGATCATCACGATCCCGGAAGCGAACATCAAGGTCGCCAGGAGATACGCACCGATCCCTGTCGATTGGAGCAGGAGGTCGCTGATCACCGCTCCGACAAATCCCGCACTGTTTTCGATTCCTTCGTTGGCTGGATAAGCCGGGGGCATTGGTGTATAGAAGACTGAGACTACATTCGGAACAGGACCGATTGCGTCGGCCGCATCGTGCGTAAGAAGCGAGAGCCATACGAAGGCCGAGACCGCGAACATGACGACCGCAGCAACGTCCCAACGAACGGATCTTTGATGAACTTCCATCTCTCCACACTCCGAAAAGGGGTCGATACAATTTGCCACTGTCTTCCTTCGGCAAAAGTGCCGGAATTCCTGCAAAGGGATCCCTGGAGACGGGCGTGCGCGTTATGACCGACACAAGCGATCGAAACTATGTTTGGCCTGTTAAACCTCTATAAACCGTCCGGTCCTACCAGTCGCGATTGCGTCAATCAGGTTCAACGGTGCGTCCGACCCGTCAAAGTCGGCCATACCGGAACGCTCGACCCGATCGCCTCGGGGGTCTTGCTGATCCTCGTCGGTAACGCGACTCGACTGACGGACGAGTTTCATTCCTTGGACAAGGAATACGTCGGAACGTTTCGTCTCGGGGTGAGCAGCCCCTCCGTGGATACAGAAACCGAGATCACGGAACTTGTCGATGCACCGAGGATCAGCTTCGCTGAATTAGAGGGGGCTCTCGATTCCTTTCGAGGGGAGATCGAGCAAACACCACCTATCTACTCGGCAGTCCGAATCGGTGGAAAGCGGGCCCATGCCCTCGCTCGAAATGCCGAATCGGTGGAGATGCCAACACGCCGCATTCAGATCGACGAGTTGGAACTCCTCGGGCTCGACTATCCTACGTTCCAAATCCGAGTCGTTTGCAGCACAGGAACCTACATTCGCTCCCTCGGCAGAGACATCGCCCGTTCGCTGGGTTCGGACGGAGTAATGACCGAATTGGTCCGAACGAGAATCGGAAACCAACGGATTGAGGAGAGTTGTAAGCTCGAGGAACTGACATCGGTCGAGAGGATCGAATCGTCCTTACTCCCTCCTCAAACAGGTTTAAACAATCTCCCACTCCTCGCGTTGGACGATGCGCTTTTAACGCGATTTCAAAATGGTCAAAAGATTCCCGAACCGCTACTC
Source organism: uncultured Pirellula sp. (assembly GCA_964394065.1). Lineage (GTDB taxonomy): Bacteria > Planctomycetota > Planctomycetia > Pirellulales > Pirellulaceae > JBKCUI01. Next base: position 8,501 of record CAYMXM010000142.1, read on the forward strand.
CCATCTTCCCCCAACAGCTCGCAATCGCTGATCATCGACCAGAATGGAACTCTCAAAGGAGTCATCCAACGAATCGAAGGAACCGAAGTCTGGCGAACAGAGAAGTTCTTTTTGTAGGGTGGGTGAAGCGGTCCGAATTGCGGTGGCGCTTTCCATTCAAAGCCTCCCGTATCACATCAGGCTTGCTGACGCTTCATCCCTTCAGACCGCGTAACACACCGGAAGTGTACTGAGCCCTCGTTAGTGTACGGACAGCGTCAGTTACGCTTCCGGTGTGTTCCGTGGTCGCTTGAAGCGCGACAGTGGTTGCAATGGAAACATGATTCGGCGTGCGAGCGAGGTTCGGAATAGGAAGCGCGACCACTTCACACACCCTACGCCACGCCTCGAATCTGTGCTTAAAAAACTGCGGGCAATACTTGGGCGATTGGGGCTTTGGGTGGATGCGTTTTTTAACGGAATGAATTCCGTTCTACAACATTGTCAAATTTTTTGCGAACCATTGCTGAACAAGCGTTTCTTTAGATGCAGCACAAAGCAAATAAAGGAACCATGAAATGATCACGCAGCATATGGAGCGTCAATTCAATCGTATTGGCGCTCGCGTCAAAATCCATCCTCCGGAACAGCGACGTTGGGGCCCTACACCCGATGTTGCCATCGACATCGGCGATGATGGAGAAGGTGAGTTTTTTGATATCGCCATCAAACCATTCCTGCTCGATGACACACAAGTCATCGATGTGCAACCTGCTCTGCGGCATCTCCTCCTATTGTCTCGACAAACGGATGGAAAGCACAAATTTCTCTGTGGACACGACGAACGCCATTGGTTTGTTGCAGCGGTTCCCGAACGAGCGACGGTATCGAGCGTCAATACAGCGTTCGATGCGCTGAAGCCATCTGTCGTTCACGGGGTTGAGCAACGCCTCGGAGTTAAGCCACGAAAACGGAACCGCCGACGCAACGAAGCATTCATTCGACAAGGTGAGTGGTTCTTCGTCCCGGTTGACTATCAAATAGAAATCGATCGCCGTTTGATCTTGCGAAATGAACCGATTTCACGTGGCCGTGGGAAGCCCCATATTTGCGAAGAACTCGTGCGACAAGGGGGAGAACTGGTCTATGTTTCCCATCGCTATCCGAGAGGATTGACCACCGAGCAATATAAGCAACGTCTCATCCTTCAGCCCGAACTTCGTCGCATCAACTGGGTCGTGCAACGAAGAAACCCAAGTGTGTTCGTTCGCGGTCGGGTGCGCCATTCCGATCATAAAACAATCCTCTTAGACGGTTGGCATCAAGTCGCCATGAACACGGAAGCCGAAGCTGTTGCGATGAAACACGTCGCGTTCATCGATTAAAGAGCAGGCTCGAAATAGCTGCCGCTCCAAAGTTCTTTATAAGACTCACGCAATTGCGCCAAGGCGCAAAATGGGCCAGGGGTGGACTGTCAAGAAATTGGTGTTAACACAGGTTTTGGGCTGTTATTTTATTCCGCAATAGGCATTTCCGTCCGACCGGGGCTCGTCCCCGTCGGACACTGCTTTGGCGCCCTCGAACGCACTGCACTTTAGAACTCAGCTCCCCTCGCCCCTTTTAGGGGAGAGGGGCTGGGGGTGAGGGGTTGAAGTGCTA
>CAYMXM010000143.1:0-7600 GCA_964394065.1 uncultured Pirellula sp.
TGGTTGCCAACGCTGTCCCTCGCTTACGCCACGGGTTGTGATTTTCGGGCCTCGCTTGCGCGTCGGCCAAACGCCCAAAACGCATTACCTAATTCCAAAGATTTGCATTTGCCTCCTTCATCGGTTAATCTAATAACCAACTGTCCAATGATGGGTTTTCTCATCTTGTTTTTTGGCCCGATTGAAGATTGTGAGCTGAGGTTCTATGAGTTCTCAGGATAAGCTAAAGCGAGTTCGTTCTCCACGCGTTCACATCACGTACGACGTCGAGACGGGAGATGCGACGGAGAAGAAGGAAATTCCGTTTCTTATGGGGGTTGTCGGGGATTTCTCGGGAAAGCCGATGAAACGAACGCTCAACCGCGAAACCGGAGACTACGAGTATTCTCCGGTGGCATTGAAGAGCTTGGACCAGCGCAAGTTCATCGATATCAACCGAGACAATATCAACGACGTATTGCGGCAACTGACCCCCGGTTTCTCGGAGGATGTAGAAAACACCTTGGCCGGGGACGGGTCGACGATGAAGGTGAATCTATCGTTCGAATCCCTTCAGGACTTCGATCCTGCATCCGTTGCAAAGCAGGTCCCCGCGCTTCGCAAGCTACTGGAGATACGAGAACAACTCAGCGAGCTCAAGGTGAAGTCGGATCTTAGTTCGAAGCTAGAGTCGACGCTGGAAGAAGTCCTGAAAGATGCTGACAAGGTCAAAGCGTTGGCGAGTGAATTGGGACTGCCAACCGATACGACCGAGTAATGCATTCGGGAGTTGCGTAGCGACTCCCGAAGAGGGGCCTACCAAGAACGTCCCTAAGAACAGAGTATCGCCTCGAGACTCGTTCTATTGAATCCATCCAATTAGATGACAACTACTAAGCCCAGATCGGTTGCAAGATGGCAGAGAAAAGCGCGCAGTCCAGTAACGAAGCAGAAGCAGTAACCACCAGCCAACCTAGTTTTCTTGAAGCGGCGATCGGTGCGACGAAGCAAACGGAGCGATCCCATGCGGAATCCTTGATTCGCACCTTTACGGAGCAGGCCCTCAAGGGGACGGTGAAGATCGATAAGAACGTCACTCGATCGATCGATAACGCGATTCAGGGAATCGATCAGGAAATCTCCAAACAGCTTGCGGCTGTCATGCACCATCCGAGCTTTCAAAAGTTGGAGGGTTCGTGGCGTGGATTGAATTACCTCGTGATGAATTCGGAGACCGGAGTCGACTTGAAACTCCGTGTTATGAACTGTTCGAAGCGAGACCTTCAGAAGGATCTGGCCAACGCAATCGAGTTCGATCAGAGCCAATTGTTCAAGAAGGTGTATGAGGATGAATTCGGGCAACCGGGAGGGATTCCTTACGGCACTCTCATCGGTGACTACGAATTCACCAATCACCCCGATGACATTCAGATGCTCCGAGGCATATCCGGGGTTGCCGCAGCCGCTTTCTGTCCCTTCATCGCCTCCACGAGCTGCGAGATGTTTGGCTTCGAATCGTGGACCGATTTGAAGAAGCCTCGCGACTTGAAGGATATCTTCGAGAGCAAACGCTATATTGGGTGGAGGAGTTTCCGCGAGACGGAGGATTCTCGATTTGTTGTTCTGACGATGCCACGGACCCTCGCACGACTCCCCTATGGAGCAAACACCAAACCGATCGACGAGTTCAATTACGAAGAAGTCGAACTGGGGGCAGATGGCCAGCCGGTTACGGTGGAACATGACTCCTACTGCTGGATGAGCACCGCTTACGTCATGGGAGCGAGAATCACCGATTCCTTCTCACGATACAGTTGGTGCACTTCGATTCGTGGCGCAGAGAATGGTGGACGAGTCGACAATTTGCCTACCCACGTCGTCACCGGGGACGATGGGGATCTTGAAGTCAAATGCCCAACCGAAGTCCTGATCACCGACCGACGGGAAAAGGAGATCAGCGATTGCGGTTTCTTGTCCCTCTGCAACTACAAAGATCGGGACTACTCGGTCTTCTTCGGCGGACAAACGACTCAGAAACCTAAAAAGTATGAAGGGAAAGGTGGGGACGACGCGACCGCCAATGCAGCCCTCAGCGCCCGTCTCCCCTATATCATGGCAACCTCTCGTATCGCACACTACCTCAAGGTGATGGCTCGCGATCGGATTGGATCTTTCATGGAGCGATCGGATTGCGAGAAGTGGCTCAACAATTGGATTGCCAACTACGTTACGGCAAGTAATGCGCCGTCGGAAAGTGAGAAGCGTACCCATCCTCTAGCCGAGGCGAAGATCACGGTAGCGGAAGTCCCTGGGCAACCTGGCAGCTACACCGCTGTCGCCTTGCTCCGGCCCTGGTTGCAATTCGAAGCTTTGACAACCTCCATGCGCATGGTGACCAAGATCAAGCAAGGGGCTTAGATCGCGTTTCCCTTTTAGAACTCTGCTCCCCTCGCCCCGAGCGGGGAGAGGGGCTGGGGTGAGTTGACGCATTGGTGTTAAGGGGCGGACGCGAAGCGTCCCTCCATCACAACCCGTGGCGTAAGCGAGGGATAGCGTTGCGAGTGCACGTGGCCCTTGCTGGTAACATTTCGGGCGCCGGGTGGCACGCCCCTGAGGCACGAAGGGCGTGCTGTGAGACCTAGGAAAGGATGCCTGGTTGTCAACGCTGTCCCTCGCTTACGCCACGTGAAGAAATGGTAAAAGCTTATCTGCCGATCGCCTTACGCAATCGGCCAAGCAGCCTATAGCTTCGCTTTCTCCTTCGGACGACAATCGGCCTTCCAACCGACGGAAACAAAATTTGCGCAAAAACGAATCGCCACAGTACCAATATCTTGACGCCCCACTTGCGAAAGACTCGGTCGCGAGCGATGAGTCTTTGCTCCTCTCCGAGTTGCGAGTAGCGACACGAACTAAGGAACAAGATTCCGACTCCGCAGATTTTTCTCTTCTCGATACCTTCCTCACCTCGCAAAGCGTTTCTGAAAAACTTCGTCTTTGGCTTGGGGAAGGGACGTTTCGGAAGGTTGGCCACGATCCCGACGCCGTTCGACAGCAACTAGATCGGGATATCGCGCTTATCGATAGGCTCTTAGGGGCTCAGCTAGGAGCGGTATTGCAATCCCCGGCTTTCAAAAAGCTCGAAAGCGTTTGGCGAGGGGTGGAGCATCTCGTTCAGTGTCGGACGGAACATGCGGATGCACCGATTCAAATCGCCGTGCTGAATGCCACTTGGAAAGAGATACGGGATGATCAGGAAGCGGCGGTTGAGTTCGATCAGAGCACTTTTTTCAAGAAGGTCTACGAGGAAGGGCTTGGCCAAGCCGGGGCGAATCCCTTTTCGACCTTGTTGATGGACTTCGATATCCATCCACGCCCTTCAAAGGAGCATCCCTTCGACGACATCGCAATTCTTAAACGTCTTGCAGACACCGCATCGGCCGCGTTCGCCCCTCTTTACTTCAACGCGGCTCCCGCGATGTTCAGCGTGGATCATTTCGACGAACTGAAGCAGACGATCGACCTAGAATCGATTCAAAGCCAATTGAGTTTTTTGAGATGGCAGCAGTTCAGAGAATCTGAGGAATCTCGATTCGTATCCTTGCTCCTCCCTCGAATGCTGATGCGTGCTCCCTATCGGCGAGAGACGATGCTCAGCGAAGGTTTTCCCTATGAGGAGAATCCCTACCGACGAAATCAAATGCTCTGGGGTGGCGCCGTCTGGGGGATGGGAGAAGTTCTCATTCGTAACTTCGGTCGATCGAAGTGGTTTGCCAACATTCGAGGGATGAAGCAAGGAACGATCGCTGGAGGGACAGTCGAAGGGCCGGCTGTCGATCGCTTTTTCTCCGAACAAGAGGGAGTGTCCCTTAAATCGATCACGGAGATTCAGATTTCCGATCCGTTTGAACGGCAATTGGCCCGATCGGGTTTCACGGGGCTGTGCGGTATTAAATTTGGTTCGGAAGCATGCTTCCACTCCTCCCCCTCAACCCACAAGCCTCGCAAGTATGATAGATTGGATGCGACCGCAAACGCGGAGCTTTCGTCTTTGACCAACTATGTGCTGTGTGCTTGTCGATTTGGCCATTACGTGAAGTTGATTTCTCGAGATCAAATCGGGAGCTTGGCGGATGCCCCCAGCATTCAAAATCGATTGAACTCTTGGATATTGGATTATGTGAATCGCGATCCGGAAGCGAGCGAAGAACGCCGCGCCGAGAAGCCTCTTTTGGAAGCGATGGTTCAGGTCCGACCTAAGCCTGGTCGACCAGGGGAATATGATTGTGTCATTCAGATGGAACCGTACCATACCTTCGACGACGTTTCAGCGATGATTCGACTCGACACACGCCTTGTCACAGCAGGAAAGAATTAACTATGGATACGCCGATGTCATTGTTTCGGGATGGGAAACTCCAGGAGGCCATCGATCTTCAATTGACGCAGGTCAAGAAGAACCCCAAGGACACGGAAGCTCGTTTTTTCCTTGCGGAGCTTGCGGCATTTGAAGGGGATTGGGAGCGAGTCGACCGCCAGCTCGATTCCATCCTAACGCAGCTTGACCACATGCCGATGCTCCCTCTCCTCGTTCGGCAACTGGTGCGGGCGGAAGTCAGCCGGGAAGAGGTTCTCGACAAGGGGCGAGCCCCCGAGATCATCGTTCCTCTCGACGAAACCTGCGCATCCCAGATCGCGTTTTGCGCAGCCTTTCGAACCGGGGCCTTCGAGGAGGCTGCAGCGATTCTCAACGCGAACTCCGACGCTCCTGTTCGGGTTAAAGGGACTTGCGACGGAGCTAGCTTTGAAACTTTGGTCGACCTGGACGATCGGCTACGAGGCGTTGCCGAAGTTCTTACAGCGACCGGGAAGTACTTCTGGATCCCTTGGCATGCGATCGCCTCGTTGAAGTTTACCCCCCCGAAACGCCCCCTCGATTTGATCTGGCGAAAAGCGGAGATCTCCGTTCGGGATCGCTTGGATGGAGAAGTCTATATTCCAGCGCGCTACCCCAAAGGAAAGGATTGGTCGGAGCTGGATAAGTTATCGAGAACCACCAATTGGCACGAACACCCCGAAGGAATCTATACCGGAACCGGGCAACGAGAACTGCAATTCGATGAGGAACCGAAGTCGATATTGGAGGTCACGGAGATAGCTTGCGAGGTAGAACGGAATTCATTCCGTTAAACAACCGCCCCCAACGAGACCATGTACACTCGCGACGCTGTCCCTCGCTAACGCCACGGGTCGTGAAGGGGAGACGCTTCGCGTCCTCCCACTTACCACCGATGCGTCCGCAACTCCGGGCGGAGACGCCCGGGCCACCGTGTAAACGAACACTTTCCCTTCAACCTACTCGTCGCCGATCCAAACGACTGTCGAGCGGTAGACCATGTCGACCAATCGGCTTGATGGTGCTAGTGGCCCGTCGTAGTTGGGGTAGATGTCCTTCGGCGATTCCCGCGAAGTATCGAGGAACAATCGCCAGCGGATTCCACGGGTTGCAGGGGGCATCACGAACTGCTTGGTCTCGGGGGTTCCGTTGAGCATGATCAAGATGTTTCTTCCAAACCCAACCGGGTCCTCTGCCGCCGTCGGCTTGCCGAGCCAGCAAACGAGCGTTCCGTTCGGGGCATCCCAATTGATCGGCTTCCCGGTCGATTCGAACCAACTCACATCGGGTATTCCTCGCTGGTCGAGCGGGCGACCGGTGAGGAAATGTTCCCGTCGCAACGAAGGTTGCATCTTTCGAAACTCGATCAACGCTTGCGTGAATCGGAGGATGTCCGCATGCTGGCTCACCTGGTCCCAATGGAACCAAGAAATGTCGTTGTCCTGGCAATAGGCGTTGTTGTTCCCCTTCTGCGTGCGGCGAACTTCGTCCCCCATCACGATCATCGGAACACCTTGGCTCAACAGCAACGTCGACATCATGTTCTTGATCTGGCGAACTCGAATCGCTTCGATGTTCTTCTTTTTCGTCGGACCTTCGACTCCATAGTTGTCGCTACAGTTGTTGTTGTCGCCGTCTCGGTTCCCTTCCCCGTTCGCTTCGTTGTGCTTTTCCTTGTAGGTCACAAGGTCATTCATCGTGAAGCCGTCGTGGGAGGTGACGAAGTTGATACTGCAATACGGAGCGCGCCCCGCATGTTCGTACAAGTCCGATGAGCCGCTCAATCGAGTGGCCATCGCACCGACGAGCCCGCTATCACCGCGCCAGTAGCGCCGGATATCGTCTCGGTATCGACCGTTCCATTCCGCCCAGCGAAGATCGCCGAACGAACCGACTTGATAGGCTCCCGCTGCATCCCAAGCTTCCGCGATGATCTTCGTATCGGCGAGCATGGGGTCCTCGGCGATCAGATCGACCAACGGTGGGTTGGGCATGAGGTTCCCGTAACGATCGCGAGACAGAATGCTCGCCAGATCGAATCGGAATCCGTCGATATGGTAATTGTGAACCCAATGACGCAGGCAGTGGAAAATCAACTCGCGACAAACAGGATGGTTTCCATTGAACGTATTACCGCAACCACTGTAGTTGCTGTAGTGCGCTCCGCCGGAATTCAAGATGTAGTAGACTTGGTTCTCAAGCCCTTTGAACGAGAGAACAGGCCCTCGTTCGTTTCCTTCGCAGGTGTGATTAAAGACGACGTCGAGGATGACTTCGATCCCCGCTTGGTGTAACGCTTTGACCATCTGCTTGAACTCGTGGACTTGCGCCCCCGGTTCGTTCGACGAAGCGTAGCCTCGGTGAGGAGAGAAGAAATTCATGGGGTCGTAACCCCAATAGTTCTGTCGCTCGGGAACATTGCCATAGACATCAAGGATCGGGAACTCGTGCACAGGCATCAGTTCGACCGCTGTCACGCCGAGGCTCTTCAGGTAAGGGATCTTTTCGATCACCCCTAGATAGGTCCCCGGATTGTCAACCTTCGAAGTCTTGTGTTGGGTGAAGCCCTTCACGTGCATCTCGTAGATAACCGAATCGCTGAGAGGGCGGCGGATGTGCCGATCCCCTTCCCAATCGAACGCATCATCGACGACTACGCACTTCGGAGGGCGAATCACACCATCGGTAGTATGTTGGCAGCAGCCCGCAAGGGCCTTCGCATACGGGTCGATGAGTCGAGCGTTTCCATCGAACCATTGCCCCGATTCAGGGTCGAAGGGTCCGTTTGCTTGCAGGTGGTACAACTGGCCGGGTTTGAGGTCTGGAACAAAAATGCTCCAGACATCCCCCCAGCGATCCGATTTACGATCGAACTCGATGACTTCGTTTGGCTCGCGATCGTCTACGTGCTTGTAGAGGAGCAATCGCATTGCGGTGGCCGAACGACTGAAGATCGTAAACTGAACGCCACGTTCGTGGACGTTTGCACCGTACGGCAAGCGGTAGGCGAATTGCAGGTCAGGTAACGGGTGCCGCATGAGCATAAATTTTGGGATGTCCTTTCCTTATCCGGGATTGGTCTGAGCGAGGTTTTGGCCCGAAACCTTAGCACTCCCGAATCGAAAACTGGAATCTTTGTTCCCAAAACCTCTCATTTTAGAGTTCTACGGGGTACACCTTCGCCAGTTGGTAAAGGTCTGGCGCTGGACAGGTGCTTTGATGAAT
>CAYMXM010000143.1:7700-10132 GCA_964394065.1 uncultured Pirellula sp.
GGTACACCTTCGCCAGTTGGTAAAGGTCTGGCGCTGGACAGGTGCTTTGATGAATATGGTAATTGTGACGTTAAGTCACGCTCCCATCCCCGACGCTGGGCCGACGCAGCTTTCGGTGATTTCAAAGCCGAGGTCACGGATCATATTGTAATCCTCTTCAGGGGCTTGTCCTTGCGTTGTGAGATAGTCGCCGACAAATAAGCTGTTCGCAACATAGAGACCGAGTGGTTGCAACGAACGGAGGTGTCGCTCTCGACCACCCGCGATTCGAAGTTCACTTCGTGGATTGACGAAGCGGATCATGCAAAGAGCCCGAATGCAATCGCGTGGGTTGAGATACTCTTTCTTCTCCAATGGGGTTCCGTCGATCGCGTGAAGAAAATTGAGTGGTATCGATTCCACCGATAGTTCCTTTAACGAGAAGGCCATATCGACGATGTCCTCTTTCGATTCCCCCATCCCAATGATGCCGCCACTGCAAAGTTCCATCCCCGCGCTGCGAACGTGCTTCAGCGTTTCGATCCGATCGTCGTAGGTGTGGGTGGTGCAAATATCGGCATAGTGCTCACGACTGGTATTGAGGTTATGGTTTACCTTGTCGACACCCGCCGCCTTCAATCGTTTGGCTTGCTCTTCGGTGAGGAGCCCCAAGCATGCGCAGATGTTCAATCCGTACGCCTTCTTGATTTCCGGAACAATCGTTTCAACCGCTTTCATCTCCCTTTCGTTGGGAGCGCGTCCACTGATAACGATGCAATAGGTCTTGCTCTGCCTCTCAGCTGCGACTCGAGCACCGTCCATCAACTTATCGCGGCTGAGAATGTTGTACTTGGGGATAGGAGCGTCCGAGACTTTGGATTGGCTGCAGTAATTGCAGTCTTCCGGGCAAAGGCCACTCTTTGCGTTCATCAAGAAATAGAGCTGAACGGTCTTCCCAAAGTGCTGATGGCGGAGTCGATAGGCAGCGGAAACGAGGTCGAGCAACGCATCATCGTTAGAATCGAGAATCGAAAGGGCTTGTTCTCGTGAAATATCCTGCCCTTGAAGCACCGAAGTGGCTAGAAGGTGCCAGAGTGAATCAATGGAAGGATCTAAGGTCGCGGATAGCATGGGTAGCATTGAAGGAGGAATCGAAAGTGTGCGATCGAAGCCGCGATTGTACTCCCTGTCGTGAATAATCGCTACACGCCGCCTCGATCGGGAATCTATGGATATGCCTGCATTTGTGCGTCGATGAAGCTCGGGTGAGATGCGATTTCACGGTGCGGACTCTCCGCGCGGCAATCTCACAGGCCACTAGACTCAACAGCGGAGCTTTCATGGCGAAATCTGGCCCATACCTAGACGATGTGGAGGATCCACAGGACGAGGAGATTCGAACGATCTCTCGTCGTCGCAGTCCCAAGGATGGTGCTCAGCTGCAATCTCCTTTAGAAACCTATCTTCGGGAGATCAACGAAACGAAGCTCTTAACGGCGGAAGACGAGCAGATGCTCGCGCGTCAAATCGCCCAGGGGGACGCAGCAGCACGCGATCGCATGGTCCGTGCGAACCTCCGTCTCGTCGTGAACATCTCGCGCAGCTATGTCGGCAAGGGACTGGCGCTGCAGGATCTGATCGAAGAGGGGAACCTCGGTCTCCTCCGCGCAGTCGAAGGTTTCGATCCCGACATGGGAACTCGTTTCAGTACCTATGCGAGCTACTGGATCAAACAATCGATCAAACGTGCGCTGATCAACTCGGCAAAAACGATCCGGATCCCCGCCTACATGGTGGAGCTCTTGAGCAAGTGGCGCCGCGCTACGGCGCGTCTTTCGGACGAGCTGGGGCGAATGCCGACGCAGGAAGAGGTGGCGCGACTTCTGGGACTTCCGAAGAAGAAGCTTCCGATCATCAAGAAGGCGATCCAGGTCTACAATGCGACTCCTCAGAGCGATCAATCCGAATCGGGCTGGTCTCTCGGTGAGATGGTGATGGATGAGCGGCTTAAGAGTCCAGACGAAGAGCTTCTCGACCACGATGTCCTGAAAACAGCGATCGAGTTGCTAGGAACGCTCGATCCACGCGAGGCGACCGTTCTCAAGCTTCGATTCGGACTAGGGGACACGCCACCTCACACCCTCAAAGAAATCGGTGCGGAGTTGGGACTGACGCGAGAGCGAGTTCGGCAAATAGAAACCGAAGCCCTCAACCGACTCCAGCACGCGTTGAAAGACCCGAAAGAACGCATGGGCTTGGCGTAGGCGTAGGGTGTGTGAAGCGGTCGCGTATCCATTTCAGATCCGCGCAGCCCCCCAAAACCACCTCACCTATTCCGTAAACTCAACATCTCCAAGCGACCGCGCAACACACCGTCTTTGATATATCTCCGCTCCCTTCGCCCCGCTTCGGGGAGAGGGGCTGGGGGTGAGGGGCAACGCCGTTAAGTAAAT